>NZ_SHMI01000089.1:0-2877 GCF_004284735.1 Shinella sp. JR1-6
AGGAAATTATCTATAAGGCGCTTATCACGCCAGCGGTCGGCGTGAATTTGATGATCAGCGCCGAACGCGGGAGTGATTTCCGGGTACGGACAGCGGAAATGGCCGCACCCGCATCCCGAAGGGCTTTTTGCGCGCGGGCGTTCGTACGTCAGTTTCTGGCGACCAGACGGAACGGGGTATAACGTGTCCAGATCCCTAGACAGTTTCCAATGTCGTACGACCTTGACGGTGAACGGCATCGACTATGTGTATTACAGCCTGCCGAAGGCCGAGGCGAACGGGCTTTCCGGGGTTTCGAGGCTGCCCTATTCGATGAAGGTTCTGCTTGAGAACCTCCTGCGCTTCGAGGACGGCCGTTCGGTCACCAAGGAGCACATCCTGTCGGTCGCCGCATGGCTGAGCAACAAGGGCACGGTGGAGAACGAGATCGCCTATCGCCCGGCGCGCGTGCTGATGCAGGACTTTACCGGCGTTCCCGCGGTCGTCGACCTTGCGGCGATGCGCGATGCGATGGTCTCGCTCGGGGGCGATCCGGAGAAGATCAACCCGCTCGTTCCCGTCGATCTTGTCATCGACCATTCGGTCATCGTCGACGAGTTCGGCACGCCGACCGCCTTTGCCCGCAATGTGGAGCTCGAATACGAACGCAACGGCGAGCGCTACCGCTTCCTGAAATGGGGCCAGCAGGCCTTCAAGAACTTTCGCGTGGTGCCGCCGGGCACGGGTATCTGTCATCAGGTCAATCTGGAATATCTGGGCCAGACGGTCTGGACCAAAGAGGAAGACGGCGAGACCATCGCCTATCCGGATACCTGTGTGGGCACGGACAGCCACACGACGATGATCAACGGGCTTGGCGTTCTCGGCTGGGGCGTCGGCGGCATCGAGGCGGAGGCGGCCATGCTCGGCCAGCCGGTCTCCATGCTGCTGCCCGAGGTCATCGGCTTCAAGCTGACGGGCAAGCTGAAGGAAGGCGTGACGGCGACCGACCTGGTGCTGATGGTCGTGCAGATGCTGCGCAAGAAGGGCGTGGTGTCGAAGTTCGTCGAGTTCTTCGGCCCCGGCCTTGACAACATGACGCTGGCCGACCGCGCGACGATCGGCAATATGGGTCCGGAATACGGCGCGACCTGCGGCTTCTTCCCGGTCGATGCCGAGACGGTCAACTACCTCACCATGTCCGGCCGCGACGAGCAGCGCATCGCGCTGGTCGAGGCCTATTCGAAGGCTCAAGGCATGTGGCGTGACGGCGACGGTTCCGACCTCGTCTTCACCGACACGCTGGAGCTCGACCTTGGCGCCGTGGTTCCGGCGATGGCCGGCCCGAAGCGCCCGGAGGGCCGCGTCCCGCTGGAAAGCATCGCCGCGGGCTTTGCGAGCGCCATGGACAACGACTACAAGAAGCCGGGCCAGCTTGAGAACCGCTACCCGGTCGAGGGCACGGATTACGACCTCGGCCATGGCGACGTGGCGATCGCCGCCATCACCTCCTGCACCAACACGTCGAACCCGTCGGTGCTGATCGCCGCCGGGCTGCTCGCCCGCAACGCGGTCGCCAGGGGCCTGAAGACCAAGCCGTGGGTGAAGACGTCGCTGGCGCCGGGATCGCAGGTCGTCGGCGAATACCTTGCCAGGTCCGGCCTGCAGGCCGATCTCGACGCGCTCGGCTTCAACCTCGTCGGCTTCGGCTGTACGACCTGCATCGGCAATTCCGGCCCGCTGCCGGCGCCGATCTCCAGGACGATCAACGACAAGGGGCTGATCGCCGCGGGCGTCCTGTCGGGCAACCGCAACTTCGAGGGCCGCATCTCGCCGGACGTGCAGGCGAACTACCTCGCCTCCCCGCCGCTCGTCGTTGCCTATGCGCTGGCCGGCTCCGTGCAGAAGGACCTGACGAGCGAACCGCTCGGCGAGGACAGGGACGGCAAGCCGGTCTATCTCAAGGACATCTGGCCCTCCTCGCAGGAGATCCAGGCCTTCATCCTGAAATACGTCACCCGCGCGCTCTACGCCGCCAAATATGCCGACGTCTTCAAGGGCGATGCCAACTGGCAGGCCGTGCAGGTGCCGGCGGGCCAGACCTATGCCTGGGACGACCAGTCGACCTATGTGCAGAACCCGCCCTACTTCGTCGGCATGGGCAAGACCGGCTCGGGCCTGTCCGACATCAAGGGCGCGCGCGTGCTCGGCCTCTTCGGCGACAAGATCACCACCGACCACATCTCGCCGGCCGGTTCGATCAAGGCGGCATCGCCCGCCGGCAGCTACCTGATCGGCCATGGCGTCGGCGTTGCCGACTTCAACCAGTACGGCACGCGGCGCGGCAATCACGAGGTGATGATGCGCGGCACCTTCGCCAATATCCGCATCCGCAACCACATGCTCGGCCCGAACGGCAAGGAGGGTGGCTACACGATCCACTATCCCTCCAGGGAAGAGATGTCGATCTACGACGCGGCGATGAAATACAAGCAGGAGGGCGTTCCGCTCGTCATCTTCGCAGGCGTGGAATACGGCAACGGTTCCTCGCGCGACTGGGCGGCCAAGGGCACCAACCTTCTCGGCGTCAAGGCCGTGATCGCCCAGTCCTTCGAGCGCATCCACCGCTCCAACCTCGTCGGCATGGGCATCGTGCCCTTCGTCTTCGAGGACGGCACGACCTGGGCCTCCCTCGACCTCAAGGGCGACGAGACCGTCACCATCGAGGGCCTGGAAGGCGACATCAAGCCGCGCGAGAAGAAGATCGCAACCATCACCTATGCCGACGGCACCGTGAAAAACGTCCCCCTCCTCTGCCGCATCGATACCCTCGACGAGGTCACATACATGAACAACGGAGGTATCCTGCAAACCGTCCTGAGAGACCTCGCAGCTTGA
>NZ_SHMI01000090.1:0-2780 GCF_004284735.1 Shinella sp. JR1-6
ATAATGAACGACACGAGGGATGAAGGTATGGCCGTGGTTCAAGCGTGTGCAGTCCTCAACTGCGAAAACGTAGCGACAGCGTGATATTTCCTGAATGCGAACACGCATCCGAGCCCCGCACCAACCATGGCAGCGACGATCATGATCGCGACCCAAGCGCGCCATGCCTGATCGGCTGGGAAGATACCGATCATGAGCACGCGCTGGCTCCGCGGAATGATATCCCATTGCGCTACCGTCAATGCCCAGCGGACGATCTGCCAGATGAGCCAGAGAACACCGGGGATGACCGTAAGAGACAGAAGGGCGTCGAACGGTTTGCCGAACAGGTTGTACCGCGACCATTTCAGGGAATTGGCGATCATCGCGAGGCTCCACGTTTGGTCATGCGGCGGTCGGCCCAGCCGACGGCGGCGCTTATGGCCCAGCTGAGGATCAGATAGGACATCATCACGATCACGATGCCTTCGAGGCTGTGACCGGTCTGGTTGGCAATGGTGCCGTAGATGTTGAAGAGTTCGGGATAGCCGATGGCGATGCCCAGCGCCGTGTTCTTCGCCAGGCTGATATACTGGTTGCCGAAGGACGGCAGCACGACGCGGAAAACCTGCGGCAGGATGATATCGTTGACCGCGTCCCGGCTTGTCAGGCTGAGCGAGGCCGCGGCCTCCCATTGCCCCTTCGGCAACGCGTCGATGGCGCCGCGCACGATCTCCGCGATGTAGGAAGCACTGTTGACGACGATGGCGAGGAGGAGCGCGGCCATTTCAGGGCTCATGCTCGAGCCGCCGCGCGCCTGGAACTTCGAGGCGACGGGCACGTCGAGGCCCAGGATGCCGGTCGAGAACATGATGCCGGCAAGCAAGACTACCGCGCCGGCGCAGATCCAGCGGACAGACTTGTGGCGGTCGAAAATCAGGCCGAGGAGCGCAACCCAGAATGCGGTCGCGGTTCCGATGGCGAGCGTCGAATCCCCTCCCTGCCAGGTGGGCACGGGGAAATAGAGGCCCTGCTGGCTGATCACGACGCCATAGAACTTGGCGGCGGCGGCGATCGGCGGGAAATGCAGGACAACGGCGAAGTACCAGAAGACGAGCTGGATCAGGAGCGGCGTGTTGCGCACGAACTCCACGCACCAGAAGGAGAGATTGCGCACCACCCAGTTCGTCGAGAGCCGGCCGACGCCGAGCATCGTACCGAGCACGGTGCTGAGCACGATGGCGAGGACGGCGACCTTGATCGTGTTGAATATGCCTGCGACGAAGGCCTGCGCGATCAGGCGGTCCGACGTGAAATCCGTGAAGGCCGGCCAGAAGCCGCCGTCGAAGACGAAGGTCTTGCCTTCGCTGATGTCGAAGCCGGCGGCATCCCAGAGGAACGAGAAGCTGAATTTGATCCCGTGACGGGCAAGCCCTTCCTTTACCGCATAGGCAAAGAGGACCACCAGGACGACAGCAGCCGCGATGATGGCGAACTGGGTGGCGTCGTACCGTATCCGGTTGCGCCGGCGGCGGGCCAGAACGTCATCGTCAGCCGCATTTCCGGGCGCGTTCGCTTGGTGCACAGTCATGTCGAGATACCAGAACCGAGGAAGGGACTGGGGCGGCGTGCCGCCCCGGTCCGGTCATGGGGAAGATCAGTTCCAGAGCGGCGAGTAGATCGAGCCACCCTGCGACCACTGGGCGTTCGGCGTGCCCTTGCGGTCGAGGAACATCTTGGTGTTCGGCCCGAGGTTACGGTCGTAGATCTCGCCGTAGTTGCCGGTAGCCTTGATCGCCTGCGCGACGAAGTCGTCCGGAAGGCCGAAGTCCTTGCCATAGCCGCCGCCGACGCCGAGGAACTTCTGGACGAAGGGATCTTCGCTCTTCAGCTTCTCCTCGAGATTTGCCTGGGTAATCTCGGATTCTTCAGCCTGGAAGAGACCGTAGGTGATCCAGCGCAGCGCGTTGCGCCACTTGGAATCGTTCGCCGCGACGAAGCCGCCGAAGGGCGACTTGTCGAGCGTGTCGGGCAGGATTAGGTAGTCGTCGGGCTTCGGCGAATTGCCGGCCCAGGCGGCGAGCGCGGACTTGTCGGTGCTCATCGCGTTGCAGCGGCCGGAATTGAGGGCGGCGAAAAGCTTTTCGAGGTTTTCGTAGGTCAGAACCTTAGAGCCTTCCCAGCCGCGTGCCTTGAAGGCGCTGGTTAGGACCGTCTCGGTCACGGAGCCCTGCGTCGTGCAGAAGGTGGCGCCGTCGAGATCGGCGAATTCCTTGACGCCGGAATCCGTCTTCACCATGATGCCCGTGCCATCGTAGAAGTTGATCGGCAGGAAATCGATGGCGATCGAGGATTCGCGCGCCGGCTTGATGGTCGTGTGCGCGAAGACGACGTCGACCTGGTTGGTGAGCACTGCGTCGAAGCGGCTCTTGTCCGTGACGGTGACGAACTTGACCTTCGAGGCATCGCCGAGAACGGCGGCCGCGACGGCGCGGCAGAAATCGACGTCGAGACCTTCCATCTGGCCGGTCGTCGTGTTGAGGTAACCGAAGCCGGGCGCCGTGTTGTCCGTGCCGCAGTTCAGCGTACCGCGTTCCTTCACCGTATCGAGGACGGAGGCCGATGCGTGACCTGCGGTAAGAGCGAGACCAGCAAATGCGCCGGCCGTGAGAAGCTTGATCATTTTCATTGCGTTCCCCTGTGAATATCGCGAGCGCCCTGCAAGGGGTCGGAACAAGATCTGTTCAAAATCCTGCGCTAAGGTCGAACGGATCGTGAACCCTCGTCTCGAACCCGCATAA
>NZ_SHMI01000091.1:0-2707 GCF_004284735.1 Shinella sp. JR1-6
GTAACCGCGATTTTTGGGTCACCTATGAATCGGGGGAGCGCTTAGGCAGGTTGTGTCCACAAGCAACGTAATGGACACAATGCGATGGATGATGTTATCGAGCCGCGACTATTGCGGGTATTGCATGCTGGTCGCGGCGGGAAACGCGAGTTTGATCCGGCGTCGAAAGCCAGGCTGTTGGAAGCCTGCCTGACGCCTGGGGTTTCGATATCGAAACTGGCGCTTGAGAACGGTATCAATGCGAATCTGCTACGGACGTGGATCCGCAAGCATCGCAAGTTGAAGGCGCCGGTTTTGGCCGGGCCTGCGCCGCCGGCGGAAGTGTCGATGTTTATTCCGGTCGCAGAGGCACGGGCTGAGCGCATTGCCGATGACGATCGCAAACCGAGAGGTTTGGGCGATCCACCGACGGAACGGCGGGAACGATCGATTATTGCCGCCGGCGATGGCGCGGTATCCGGGCTGAGAGCTAGGGTCACGCTGCCGAACGGTGTCACGCTGTCGGTGGATCTGACCGACGCGTCCATGGTGGCTGCCATGATCGGAGCTTTGGGCAATGTTCCGTCTGTCGGCTGATGTGCGGGTTTATCTTCATCGCGATCCCATCGACTTCCGCGCCGGGATCGACAGTCTGGCGATCCTGGTCGAGCAGTCGATGGGTCTCAATCCGTTCGAGCGGGCGGTATTTGCTTTCTGCAATCGGCGCCGGGATCGGGTGAAGCTTTTGTTTTTTGATCGGTCCGGCTTCGTCTTGATCCTGCGTCGCCTGGAAGAGGACCGGTTTTACTGGCCAAATCGCCGTGACGCCGTGGCGCATCTGACGACCGAACAGCTTCACTGGCTTCTCGACGGCATCGACATCGAAGCTGTGTCCCGACACCCTTTGCGGCAGTACGCCAGTGCCGGGGCACAGGTTCCTGCGCACTTCGATACGCCCATGCTGCCCGAGCGGTCTTCGGGATAGGCGTGGCCAAAAATCGTTGACGTCGGTGAGGTGTTCCGATTCAAAACTGGAATGACTCGTACGAATCCTCCTGATGTCGAAGCTTTGCTGGCACAGCTTGCGGCGAACGCGGCTGAAATCGCGGCGTTGAAGGCGCGCGTCAGCACGCTGGAGGAAGAATTGCGGCTGGCGCAGCAGCACCGCTTTGGGCCCAGCAGCGAAAAGCATATGGATCGCCTGTTCAACGAGGCGGAACAGGCTGCCGGGTCCGACCCTGATATCGATGGCGATTTTGACGCCGGCATTGACGGTCTCGACACCGTCGACCTTCCCGACACAGGCCTGCCGGAGCTGGACAAGCCTGAGGGCAGCAAGCGAGGCCGCCGGCCTCTTCCAGCCGATCTTCCGCGCGAGCGTGTCGAATACGACCTGCCGGAAGATGGAAAACTGTGCCCGTGCTGCCGAAACCCGCTTCACCGGATGGGCGAGGCGATGAGCGAGCAGCTGCATATCGAGATCAAGGCGAAAGTGCTGCAGAACGTCCGGTTCAAATACGCCTGCCGCCATTGCGACCGGACCGGCATCAAGACACCGATGGTGCTTGCGCCCATGCCAGCCCAGCCTTTGCCGGGGAGCGTGGCAACGCCGGCGACCTTGGCGCTGATGCTGGCCAACAAATATGTCGACGGCACACCGATCTATCGCCTGTCGCAGGCCCTTGGCCGTGCCAACGTATCTCTCAGCCGCGGGGCAATCGCCAACTGGGTGATCCGGTCGAGCCAGTTGCATCTTGAGCGTATCTACGATGCCATGAAGGAGAAACTTCGGCTGCAGCCGCTGATCCACGGCGACGAGACCTTCGTCCAGGTCCTGAAAGAGGAAGGCCGGCAGGCGCAGGATACATCTTACATGTGGGCATATCGCAGCGGCCAGGACAGCGAGGAACCGATCGTGCTGTTCGACTATCAGCCCGGCCGTGGCCAGAAATACCCGCAAGCCTTCCTCGGGGATTATCGCGGCCTGCTCATGAGTGACGGCTATGAGGCCTGGCGAACGATCAAGGGCGCCACTCATTATGGCTGCATGGCGCATGCGCGCCGAAAATTTACCGACGCGCTCAAGGCTATGAAGAAACCAGGCGGACCGCCGCTTCAGGCACTGGCCTTCTTCGAGGCGCTCTACAAGGTGGAGCGGCTGGCGCGGGAAACCGACGTGACCAAGGGTGAGACGCGTGCCGATCTTACCCGACGGCTCCGTCAGACGCATAGCCTTCCAGTGTTAGCGGCGCTCAGGAAATGGCTCGACGACATTGCCCCCAAGGTGCTGCCCAAGGGCAAGCTTGGCAAGGCCATCTCCTATACTCGCAACCAGTGGGATTACCTGATCCGCTATGTCGAAAACGGACACGCGCCGATCGACAACAACCTGCTTGAGCGCGACATCAGGCCGTTTTGCACCGGACGCAATAGCTGGCTGTTCAGCGATACGCCTGCCGGTGCCAAAGCCAGCGCCGTCGTTTACAGCCTCATGCTGACCTGCCGTGCCTGCGGTATCGATCCATACGTCTGGCTGCGCTTCGTTCTCACCGAACTGCCGCAGCGCCCGGCTGAGGACGACATTACCGACTTGCTACCCTTCAACTTCGCCAAGGCTCAGGTCGCACCATGATGCGACGGTAGCATCGCGCTTGTGTCCATAACCTCCATGATGGACACAAGCCGACCCAACCTCATCCAACGGCAGGACCTGAAAATCGCGCTTACA
>NZ_SHMI01000092.1:0-2697 GCF_004284735.1 Shinella sp. JR1-6
TTGTGTCCATAACCTCCATGATGGACACAAGCCGACCCAACCTCATCCAACGGCAGGACCTGAAAATCGCGCTTACAAAGAGAATGCCTTCCTGCCGAAAGGCCTTGACGGTCTGGGAGGCGGATCCGACGCGAGAGAACGTCTCGAAGAAATGGGCGATCGTCTCTCTGACTTGCATGTCTGGATCAAGCGTCACATTGCCGGAATGGTCATAGACCAGCCCGGTTGGCAGCGGGCAACGGAACTCGCCACGCCGGGCCTTGTTGAGGATGCCGCCGCGCAGCCGTGCCTTGATCACATGCAGTTCAGCCTCACTCATTGTTCCCTTCAGGCCGAGCAGAAGCCGGTCGTTGAAGCTTGCCGGATCTTAGACGCCGTCCTCATCGAGGATCAGGGTGTCGGCAAGAGCGCAGATCTCGAGCAGCCGCTGCCAGTCGGCATTGTTGCGCGCGAGACGGGAGACCTCCAGGCCCATGACGATCCCGGCATGCCCCATGCCGACATCGCTGACCAGCCGCTGGAATCCCTCACGCCAGACCGCCGATGCGCCGGATTCACCTTGATCGTTATCGATGACGATAATCTGCTCGTCGCGCCAACCAAGGGCGATAGCACGGCCGCGAAGCGCATATTGCCGCATGGCGCTCTCGGTATTGTCGATGACTTGCCGCATCGAAGATTGGCGGATGTAGAGGTAGGCGCTACGTTCAAGGTGATGAGACTGGACTTTGAGGGGTACATTCATGGTGCTCTCCGTTGGTGGATGCTCATGGCGATGGTCGCCAGGACATGAACGACGGCGCTGAGTTCGCCGTGCGCCGGCCGGGTGGCCGATGACAGGTACAACTGCTGTTGATCAGGGCTTGTCGCTGCAGGCAGTGCGCGGGCCCATCCCCACATGCCGCGGCGCAGAAAAAGCATGAGGCCGCTACGGGCCTTGAGCGGCAGAACTTCGCCGAGAGCTGCGCTGCGCAGCACCTCGTACTGGTCCGCGGTGGCCGGCAATGAACATGCCGATGCCGTGGCAACGTCTAGCGGATCGTTTTTTTTAACAGCCGCTCGATCGTTCTGGGATGAAGTGCGACATCGAGTTCGTTGCGGACCAGCTTGGCGAGTTCGCGCGCACGAACGGGTTCGCCCGGGACCAATCGCGCCTGCAGAAATGCCAGGACTTCGTCGTCGACCTTGTGGGGACCGCGGGGTCCCGGCTTTGCCGGCACCAGTCCGGCAATCCCACTCGTGTCGAAGTTTGCCTTGGCCTGGTAGTAGGTTGGCCTGGAAACGCCATACTCGTCGGAAGCGTCCGTTACCGAGACATTGTCGATGGAGACGCGTCGCAGCATCTCGTACTTGACCTGGACGGCGTCGTGCGGATCGAAGAACTCGCTGCCCTGGAACTTCGGGTCGCGCACCTTCTCGGGATTTGGATTGAAGGTGCCCTCGTCGAGGAGGGTATCCATCTTTGATCGCTTGCCGCCGTACTTCGCAGGCATTGTAGGTTCCGGGTGTGAGAGCGAGCATTAATGTAAAGATATTAATACCGCAATTCCTGTTTAAAGCAAGAACGCTCTTATATTGGGTCAGCGGGAATTGGCAGAATTTACGAGGTTTATTGCTCATTTTTGGTCCTCTTGCGGCATAATCTCGTTTACACTAGCGGCATAATTATCCTTACACACCGCTCGCGACCGCGCTGCCAACCTGCCACAAAGGTGCTCCACCATGCTGGCTAGTTCCATCAAGTTCGAAACCAGCAAGAGCGCGCGCCCATTGCTCGCGACAACTTCTGGATCAATGCTCACAAGATCAGTCCATTGAGGGGGAAGCGGCCATATGGCGCCATCCTCGGTCTGCAAAAGCAGACGGTCGCCCTGCAGGTTGCCTCGCTTCCCAACGCAGGGCAGCTGCCGGCCGAAAAGAGGATGAAACTGATGGGTAACCAGCACTAAGAGACCTGTGCGCGGTGGGGCCAAAGCTTTGATTCTTCTCAAGCTATTCGGCTTCACGGCAGAAGATGCGAAGATATCAGCACCGGCGTTACCGGCTTTGGCTTGGTACGTTCTCGTGTGAGTGCCGGTGGTGTTTTTTGGGCGCTACCCGGCCATGGCGATGATCTTCAAACTCCGTTTCATATTATAGGCGATGGCGGTGAGGCGGATTTGAACGCCTGCCTTGGCAAGTCCTCGCCACCGCATCCGGCGAAGGCCGTAGCTTCGTTTCCAAGTCCCGAAGATCTTCTCGATCCGGCCACGGATACGGTGGATCGGTTGATTGTGAGCTTCAAGGCGTGCCTGTGTTTCTGCTTCGTCCCGTCCCCACATGCTGGTGGCGACGATGCGTGGCGTTCCACCCTTGGCGCGCACCGCGTCACCGAAATGATTGCCCCGGTAGGCGCTGTCGGCAAACACATCGCCGGGATTGTCGGGCAGAGCATCAGGACCGGCCTTGCCGTCATTTATATTGGCCGGCGTCACGGCGATTTCCTCGACCATGGCCGTATCCGCATCAGCACCAACATGCGCTTTGAAGCCATGAACTGCCGGGCGGCCCTTATGCTTGATCCAGTGGCCCTCTTCGTCGTCCTTGCTGGACGAGGCGATGATCGTCGCATCGACAAGCGTACCGGTCTTGACCTTTATCGCTTTGGCCTTGAGTTGGCGGGTAATCTCGTCGAACAAGGTCTTGTCCAGACCATGA
>NZ_SHMI01000093.1:0-2367 GCF_004284735.1 Shinella sp. JR1-6
CGAGACATCGACAACATAATCAAACCGATATCGGACGCGCTGGTTAAGGCCGGCGTGGTTCAGGACGACAGCTTGGCGGAATGCGTCAGCGCCCGATGGGCCGATCATCTCGACGGGAAGGCTGTTGTCGTCATCGTTCAACCATTCGAGCAGGGGCTTGCAGCATGACCAAGGAAGAGCAGTTCGACGTTTTCTGGAAGGCCTACCCCAACAAGAAGGCCAAATCCGACGCGCAGAAGGCCTTTGCCAAGGCGATCAAGAAGGCGACGCTGGAAACGATGCTCGAGGCTATCAAGGCCTACAAGCTTCATAAGCCAGAATGGCAGAGCTTCAGGTACCCTGCAACATGGCTGAATTCTGGATCTTGGGACGACGAATGGGCGCCGAAGACGGCGTTTGGCGGTGCGCCGGCAACGTCCAGAGCCGAGTATATCAAGGCCGAGCTCGCCCGTGCCGAACGTAGCTGGCATTGAGGAGCGCGAGATGACGATGATGATCGAGAAGGTGGCGCGAGCCATTTGCGCGCAACAGGAAATTGACCCAGACGAGCTGACCAGAGAGCGTCCGGAATATGAGCCTTATCCGCAATGGTGGGGCTTCACTCCTACCGCCCGCGCCGCCATCGAGGCGATGAGAGAGCCGACTGAAGAGATGCAGACCGCCGCACTCGCCAAGATAGGTTACGAGGTCGATTGGGTCGCTGGCCTTATGGGAAGCTCTTACAGCGCTGGCGTGCAAGTCTTTGCTGACGCGTACACCGCGATGATCGACGGCGCTCTCTCCGAGGACAAGCCAGAATGAACATCCAGGCAGAGACCGAGATCTACATCACAAAGCGCGGCCTCCCTGCAAAGAGGATTGCATACCAGTGGACAGAGGAGAAAATAGCCCTTGCTGCTCGAATGTGGGCAGAGGGTCTTTCAGGCCCGGCCATTGCCGAGATCATGGGAACATCCAAGGGCAGCATCACCGCCATAGCCAGCAAGTACCGTGACCGGTTTCACAGCCGATTGCCGAAGGGCGCGGCGGCGGATGGGACATATCCGAAAGTCCCCGCAGAATGGCTTGAGAAAGCATCCGATCTCTGGATGAGCGGCAAGAACGCCCACCAGATCGCGCTGATAACTGAGGTCAGCGGCACCACGGTCTATGACCGCATCAAGGCGCGGCCTGACCTATTCCCGGCTCGGGAGGTCGTTGTTGCCCGGTCGGCCCGAACCGAAACGCGCCTCGGCGACGATATCGTCATCCATCACGCCAAGCGCATGCACATCACGGGCGAAATCCACACGATGCCGCGCGTCTCTATCCTCAATAGCAGGGAGGAGTGAGGATGGATACACGCAAAAAGCTCGATCTCTGGTTCTGGTCCAGCGGGACATTCTCGATACTCGATAGCATCTTCGGGAACACCGAGAGATCGGCCGCGATGATGGCAATCGCGTTCGCCGCGCTCTTCACCTCCTACGTCGTCGAGGAGATCGAGAAGCTTGGCGGATCGCGGAAGACGACTGAACGGCGGCAACACGAGGAACGACAATGACGAGACGCGGCACCAAGAAAAAGACCGGAACAATCGATCTGTCGATCATCGGCCACGCCAGAGCCATTCCCGAACTGTGCGAGATCGATAACCCGCTCTACAACAGCGCGCACGACGGCCAGGCGTGGAACCCGAAGAAGACCCTGGGTGTCAGGAATATGCGGGAAAGCGCTCTTGTCGTCCTAGAACAGCGGAAACTCATCGACGAGGCGCAGGCAAAGGCCGGTGAGCGCTTCAGGCGGATTTGGGAGGCCCTTGGTGGCTCGGGCGCGGGGTCGTTCGATTATTCGCGAGAGCCTGTTGATGGTGGTGGGCCGCGCTCAGCGCTGTCGGACAGGCAGCTTCAGGCCGGCATAGACCTTGCGGATTGCCAGCGCGTGCTTGGCATCGGCTATGACGTCATGGTCAAGGTGGCGGGTGAGGGGCGAGCGATATCCGAACTGGCGCAGAGCAAAAACCTGCAGCGTGCCTATGTAGAAATGCTAAAGCAGGGGCTGACGGCACTCGCCATCCACTTTGGATATGAAAATCGCGGGAACGTAAGGAAAATAGCTTGACAGGCTATTTCACTCGGAACCCGAGCATGGTATAGATTTCGTATAGTGGTGATTTGCCACAAGAGTTCAGCGGCTTCGGCCGCTTTTTGATTCCCCGAATGCCGCAAGGACTACATGGCTTATGCGTCCTTGCTCCTCTTGTCGGGGTGACAGTTTGGAATGGCGGCGTGGAAGGACACGCAGGATTTACCCACCTGCACCGACTGGATGAAATAAGCCTTTCGAGCGTGCGGGTAGCCGGTATCAAGCCCGGCCCATTCCAAAGCC
>NZ_SHMI01000094.1:0-2342 GCF_004284735.1 Shinella sp. JR1-6
TGCTCTACGCCACATCATCCTGGCATAGTTCCCATGCTGTTAGGGGAGGACGGCAACCACCCCATCTCCTACCCACTTAGCTAAGTGGGGGAGCATGTCCGGGCCTTTCGGGGGCTAATTCAGATCGGAATTGCGAAGCGAGAGCTGTCGGAACTGAAAAGGTTCGCGAATGTAGACCTGGAGCTTTATCGCTACCGGGTTCGACGAACATAAGTGATGTGGATGTGAAAGAGGTTTTCGTAGATCATGGAAATCTCGACATGGAGATGGTCCAAGTTCCTGGCGTAGCCTCGACCGTCATGGGTGGCGAATTGATCGGGCCACGCTTGATCTGTAGAACGCCATCAGCCCTCTCAGCTTCCCTATAGGTTTAGCGGGTCAGAGTGTGGCATGCGGCAGAAACCCGTGTGCCGCACTCGCTGAGCGATGAATGGCAAGCCGCGGGCGGCGGCCCCGCTAATGCAAGGAAAAAGCAGGGACCAGATTTCCTTGCAGGCGCAATCTCATATTTCGAAATTCAGAGGCGACGCCCGCTCGCTTCTGCGCAGAGCCTTCCTTGCTTGCAAAATTGGGGAAGGCGGCAGGACGGTAGCGGTCAGGATCGCAGGCTCGCTTTCAAAATCGTGCCGTTTTGTCATGAGCGGGCCACATTGAGAGCCTGACCGCCTCTAAGTCGGCTCACATGAGGGTAAGCGCTCCCAGAAGTGCCATGAAAGCAAGGAACAAAATCGCCGCTATCGCCAGGACCGTGGAAACCCGGCGCCCAATAGCAACGCGTGATCTGTTTTCCATTATGGTGCCTCAGGATAAATTAATGGAAAAGGGGTCGTCGAAGTGCCGGAAACGACCCCCAGTACGGCCTAGACTGGGACCCCTACAACGATGGTTGGCTCGGGGGAGACCATAGCCGCATCGGCCACTTTTACCAACCCGGGCCCCGGCTACTTGTTCCTTCCCGACGATGGAACATCGCGGGCATATCTTTGTTTTCAATAAACCTCGAAAACATGGAGGGCGAGATGTTTCAAGCATCTCTCGGAGCGGGTTTCGGCGCGCAAGATTATGGCCTGCGCGCGTCAATCAAAGCGGCTATCGCATATGACGAGCTTTGCTCTCAGCACAAAATTGAGCTGGTCTTCGAACCCCAGGCAATCATAATTCTCGGCCGCGTGCCGCCCGATGTGGCGCGGCGTGTACGACTCGTCATCATAGAAATTGCAGGCGCTGTTCCAGTTTGGGATCGAACATTCTGGCTGAGTTGACGGGACGGCTCGCACTCAATGGCACTGTGCCGTCCCGCGTCAGTTCCTAAAAGACGGCGATGTACTTTAGCAGCGCGACAATGCCGATGATGATGACGACAACCTGCGCGATCTGCTTTGCACGTCCATCGAGAGGCAGCCGCCCGATGAGATAGAGGACCAGCACGATTACGAGGAAGGTAATCAAGATGCTGACGAGAACCGATGTAGCCAAAGCCCCAACTCCTTAAGCCAACGCTCAATTGCGCGGTAAGGGCGTAACTATGGCCCCGAACGAGTAAAACAAGTGGGGCGTACGGCAGAAACCCGTATGCTCCTACTCGCTGAGCGCACGGCCGGCGGGCCCTGCTAATGCGGGGAATTAACAGGGCCGGCCAAGCCTGTCAGTCTTCCTCGTCGCCATCGCCGAGCGCTCGAATATCCACGTCAAATCCCTCTCGACGGAACTCCTGCGCGATTCTTTCGGCTACCTCTCGGTCATAGAACATTCCATAATCACATTGGCCGTCAGTTATGCGGAACATTTTGATCTCCGTACAAAGCGCGCCGGGCATCGACGCGTACGGGACAGGGCGGTCATTAGGAGCTGACGATGGAAGACGTGAACCAGACCACCCATCAACGCTGCAAGCAAGCCGTCCTCGCCGAACTGATTGCCGCGGGATGCACGCCTGATAACCCGATCGCCCTCTATCTTGTCGGACCTACCCTTGTGGCTGCAGGCTTTACCGAGCAGCAGATTGTCAGCGCGCTCGACTTCCTCGAATACGAGAGGCATATCGAATATACCGGCGGCAACCGCGTGCGCTTAACGTAGCCCCTTCGCTCGGCTCTTGCGCCCTTCCGTTGCATCCTGCTTTATCGAACCAGAGGGGCGTTGCGTCATGGCTCGACAAATCGCGCTTTGCTTTGTCATCGGCATAGCGGCCTACGCCTGCTTCTGGATGGCATGGCATTGGTTTTGAGGACAGTATGGATGTTCGCTCCCGTCTCCATCGGATGATGAGAGCGGCGGTGCAAAAGTCGGCCACGGTAGCGGCGGCATAATGCTGCTGCGGGCGGAGTAAAATCCGGCCACCT
>NZ_SHMI01000095.1:0-2198 GCF_004284735.1 Shinella sp. JR1-6
CGCTCAAGGGTTTCGGCGCGGATGGCCTGTCTTTCGGCCTCACGAGCCGCTGGAAGCGTGAAGGCCTGCACGTAGCTGTAGACCACCACTCCGCCGAGGATCGCGCCTGCGGCCAGCTTGAGGGCGTTGATGAGGCCGATCATGTTGCCCACCCGAGCCGCTTTGCCGCGGCATAGGCCATTTCGACCCCTGCCCCGAGCGCCAAGCCGACGAGCATGATCAAATCCGAGTCGGCGCCGATCTGGTTACCGAGGTCAGCATCGAGGTATCCGGCCGTGACGAGAGCCGCAGCGAGATAGCGCAGCGCGATGCGGGCGATGACGGCGGTCATGGCTATTTTCCTTTCAGAAGATTGGCGAGGGCGGCGATGAGAGCCGAGAGCCAATTGCCGGACGGGACCGGGCCTTGCTCGATCTTGGCGGGTTGCACGAGCTTCGCCTCCGCGACGGGCTTCAGCGTGAAATCCTTGCTGCTGGGGAGATCAACGGGGATCGTCGTGCCGGCGGGGAGATTGGCTTTTGGCACATAGCCGGCGCTGCGGAGTGCCTTTTCAAAAGCCTTGGCGTAGAGAGCGATTTCCGCGCCGTTGGCCGCCGTGTCGCCGTTGATGATGGCGCGGGAGGCGTAGTATTTGAAGTCGGGAATGCCAGGGCTGCGCGTGACGAGATAGTCGTAATCGGCAAGCTTCTTGCCCGTGAACATCCCCTTCGTCATCCCGTCGAACAGGATACGCACCGCGGTTGCCATTTCGCTTGCGGCGTCCGGGTTCTCAGCAAGGCCGAACTTCGCATAGTTCGTCTTGCCAGTGATCTGGGCGAGCCCTCTGCCACGATAACGCCAGCCATCGTTCGGCCCATCATTGCCCAGCCGGCCACCATAGACCTTGTTGGCGAGCTTCTGCGGGTTGTTGGCATACGGTTTCGCGCTGGCGACGGTAGGAAACCGACTCGGCCAAACCTGCGTCATCCGCTTGGCGGAATAATTGAGGTTCTCGGTGACAGGCTGCATGCGCCCGCCCGTCTCGTGATAGGCTTCCGAGAGGATCGCCGCGAGGTGAAACAGCGGCGTCCCTCGCCTCTCCGCCTCGGCCAGTATCGCCTCGCAGCCCTTTGCCTGGGCCTGAGAGATAGACGTGCCGAAAACGCCGGACGCGCGCTTGCGCACCGACGCATAGAATGCGCTGCGGTTCATGACTGAGCCTCTTGGTTACGGAGAATTAATTATTTGTTGACGGAACTACGTGATAAACGTAGTCATTATGCATGCACTGCGTCGTTGAAACACATAGCTTTCGTAAAGCCGCCTCAGACGCTGGAATGTCCGAGGAGGAGGTTCTTCGCCTCAAGAACCTACTATCGGAGTGTCCAGACGCCGGGGACCTTATCAAAGGCACCGGCGGGGCGAGAAAGCTTCGTTTCGCGAAGCCAGGGCGCGGGAAGAGCGGAAGCTACCGCGTCGTGACATACTACTGCGCAGAAGATATCCCGGTATTCCTGATGGATGTCTATGCAAAGGGTGACAAAATCAACCTATCTGCCCGCGAAAGGGCGGACTTGAAGAAGGAGTTAGACGCGTTCGCAAACGAATATCGGGGCATGGTTTCGCAACGCGTACTTGAGATGAAAAAATCGGAGGTGGCATCATGACCAACGCTGGAAGCAGGCTTCTTAATGCTGCGCGAGAAATGCGAGAAATCGCCCGCGGCGAAAAGAAGCCGGCGCATATCCATGTACCCCCAGACGTTGACGTTCGGGCAATTCGTCGGCAACTCGGCCTATCCCAGGATGCTTTCGCTTCGGAATTCTGCTTCAGCATCAACCAAATTCGAGACTGGGAGCAGCGCCGTACGCGTCCGATCGACAGCAATAGGGCGTACCTCATGCTTATCGAACGACACCCAGATATCGTTCGAAAGATGCTTGATGAACTGAGAGCCAAGTCCGGCGAAGACGACGATCTCGACGTGGCAATCTGAATTTACCCCGCTTCGGCGGGGTTTTTCTTTTCCGGAATAAAAAGGCCGCCTAGCGGCAGTTGCCGTCGCGCACGGATGCGACGGGAGGGAGCTATTCAGTCCATTCGCGGATTATGATGATGCCGGGTCGGCCAGCACCGCCGTTAAAGCCGGGTGTCCCGGATGACTTCACGGAGCCAGAGCCACCAGAGCCGTTGCCCGATCCGGGGTTGCCATTGCTGTT
>NZ_SHMI01000096.1:0-2099 GCF_004284735.1 Shinella sp. JR1-6
CAAGCGGCTCTGCCGCGCCTGCCCCTTGATCCGAACGCCCGGCGATGTCAGGGGCGAGACGAACGATGCGGCCCGCGCGCGGGCCTCAGTGCCGGATGCGCAGCAGCCGAGAAGGACAAGCGATCGTCACCGGCATCGGCGGAGACGGCTAAAGGCTGGCTCCGTGCCCTTCGCATAGAGCGCGGCCGCCCGAAACGGGCGGTGGCCCCAACTCGCACTTCTGTCAGTTGCGCACGTCAATCAGGCAGCTACGTTCCCTCACCGGTAGCTCATCACCTGAAGGAGAAATGCATGGAGACGGCTCCGACCCTCATCTTCTACGCCTACACCGGCAAGTCGGAGATCGGCGAAGATCGCTGGACGGACCGTACTTTGCCGGACTACTTCTACGAGGATAAGGACGCGGCAAGACGGGACATGCTCGGGCTCCACGCTCAACTGGAGGCCGATCATGCCAACAGCTATCCGCCTCTCTGCCTGGAGAGAATAGAAACCGTCCCCATGACGCGATCCGCGATCATGGCACTGCTCAATGATGGCGTCGGCGCAATCATCGGCAGCTATCAGGTCATCGAGGAGATTGACGTGAAGCACCGATAGCGGTGGATCCGCGCATCAACCAGCACAGCGCCTGACAGGGCATCGATCGCACTCGATCGACCTGCTCCCGGGCCGAAGCACTTCGCCCGAAACGATGAGATTGTTGGCGTGGCCAAATTGCTGCATCCTCTACGTCCAGACCATGTGACTTGTGAGATGACGATGCAGAACGACGAGACGCTGACATTCTACACCTATGCGATGAAGGTCGAGCTCGGGCCGGAGCGTTGGAAGGATCGCGCCATGCCCGCAATCTTCTTCGACGATGTGGCGGAAGCCCGTCAAAAAGTCCTTGAGGTGCGGGATGCGATGCGGGCTGATCCTGAGATGAAGTGGGAGGAAACCTACATCGAGAAGATCGTGACCGTACCGATGACCAGGTCCGCCGTGCTCGGGCTGCTCAATCGGGGAGTAGAAGCGATTATCAAGGATTACGAGATCATCGAAACCATCGGCGAAAACTGACCGGCCTACCGGCCATGTTGACGACGGCGTCCCTCGGCACTATGTCGAAAGCCAACAACTAACCCAGCATCCTGAGAGACATGGGCTCCGGGCGGTTGGGGGAAAAAGCCGGCGCCAGCCGGTTTTTTTATGTCTTGGGGGCGGGAGCGCTGGCGGAACGAAAGCGCGGGATCGACGGCGACGACCACGACAAGACCGGCCAGCCGGAGAATCTGACCTCGTGACGTCGATGCCGATGGGCGGGAAGGGTGTTCGAGGGGTGGGGCTTTGGGGCACCCCTCGACCTGTCCCGAACCGCTCGATGCGGTGAGAGACAGGCACGCGACCGGGCGCTTCGCCGGATGCGCCACTATAGGCTTTCCATCGTCCTGATCGGTAAAGCCAAGGAGGCGGCCTGAGCCGCCTCGCCGTCTGACATCAAAAATAATCTCCGTCATCGCCGCAGAATGGCTCATGGCCGATGCGCCAGCTACCGTCGGACCAGCGGGAGGGGACATAGGGATCATCGCCAAATTCGTAGGCGATAACGACCTTGTCGCCCTCGTAGAAAATTCCGAACTCGATCTTGTTCTCGATCAAATGCAACAGCGCTGCGGAAATGAATTCCGGTGTGGCTCTCTTCGGCAGATGGACTGCCGTCTCCCAAACGGCGCGTTTCGGGTCGCGATCGTCGATGTACTCGTCGGGATCGTTGTTTTCGACCTGCGTCATGAAAAATCTCCTTACTGCGCGTTGCGAGCGACACGGCGCTGGATGGTATCCTCGATGTCAAAGCTGCGCTCGCAGATATAGGCCTTGCTATAGCCTTCGGCCTTCAAGCGAGCGATCTCTGCGGCGACCGCCATGTCAAATTCCGTTTGGGGCCTTTCGGCGCTTTCGATCTTCATTAGCCTGCCTCCAAGGGGTCTTTTGGAAGAGAATTGTATCCGTTTTGCGTTTTCCCGCAGGGGAAGCCCCCTTGGGCGAAGCCTCCCCGGTCTTTCCGGGGGAATGGCCTCTGACATTCCCCCGGACAGAGGGGGGAGGGCGCAGCC
>NZ_SHMI01000097.1:0-2057 GCF_004284735.1 Shinella sp. JR1-6
CGGTTTGCACCAGAGATTCAGATTCACCGCACTTTGGGAAGGCCAAAGAGTCGAGGTCAGCGAGGCGGCGTATAAGCTCCCCCAAGTCTTCTCCGAAACTTTCGAAAGAAAGAGGATTAACGGCTGGTCTGTTGAGGTTGTCGCGCGTAACTACCCTTACATATCGACTTGGTATTTGCTGCAGCAGAATGGGAGAATGCGTCGCTATGATCGCATAGGAGTCGTATTCCTCCAGTACCCGGGTAAGCGCATCGACGACACTGCTGAGCAGGCCGGGATGTAGGTTCGTTTCCGGCTCGTCAATGAGAAGAAGCGATCCTTCTTCTATGAAGCCGACGATATTGCTAAAAATCGCCGCGACAAGGCGCTGCCCAGCACTCAGCTGCTTTACCGCCTGTTTGCGAGTTTGATCATCCTCCGAAGTCAAGGCCACTGCTTGTTGCTCGTCGAACAATGTTGCGAGGACCAATTCAAGGCGTTCCATGCGATCCGATGCAGCCACTGGCTCTAGCGCCTCGGCCAGCATTTTGTCGACTTCGTTGGCATTAATCGTGCCATCGCGCGTTCGCAGCCCGCAGTACTTGTAGGACGCTCGCGATCGGTACGCGACACCACGCGGTCGTCGTGTCCTTGTCTCTTTGGGAAGAGGAAACTCGTCGAATACATTATAAGAGATTGTGATTACGCGACTGAGCTTGAGATCAGCTGATATCTCCGCCTTAGGCATCGATTTGATCGTTTCTTCATCAAAGACTTCCGCCGCCATGCTTTCGAAAGCCACGCTAGAGAGCAACTGTGTCTTTCCGGTACCGTTGCGGCCAACGAGAAGCATCGTACGATTCGGAAGACCGCCTTGCCCGGTGAAGTCGAAGGTAACTTCGTGCCGACCTGCTGCTCCCGGGAGCTGCATACTAAAGTCGAAATTTGGCGGCTCGACCTCCACAAAGGGAGCTCCAACGTAATAGCCGCCGCGATCCAAGGCATGCCGGGACGATACCTCGCGCATGAAGCTTTTTTCCCAGAGCTCCTGGTTGGTGATAAGAAAGCGGCGCTCCGGGTCGTAGACTATGTCCCCGACCGCCGTCAGATACGCCAGCTGAAGTTCAGGGCTAAGGTCCTCAATGCGGCGGTAATATGCGATTGACTCTCCAAGAGACGCAACGTTGTTGGGTAAAATTTCGAAGAAAGCAGGAGTACTCGCTCGAAATCCGTCGTTGTCCTGCGCAATCTTTACCGGACCTAAATCTACCGCCTCATCGGCGCTGATATGCAGAGTTGCGACGAACCGACAGCGCCATCCGAAGTCGTTCCAGTTATCTTGGTAGAGACCTGCGAACGGATAGTTAATTCCGGCCGATACAGGAGGCTTGGCGGCTTTGTGTACGACGAATTGCATCAAAGACTCGTTTTAAACATTCCTGGTGGGCACGATAGCAGCGCCCAACTCAGATCAATAGCCGCGTGAGTCGTTCTCCACTGTGATTGTATGTTCGCAAACACAGAACTCACGAGAAGATACAGCTTTTGCCCCGACATATTTGACGACCTTGCCCGATAGTTTTCCATCCACGATACGAGCAGGATCGGACTCGAGTAGCGCTTGTCGTCTCATTTCGAAGAGGACAGGCATAACGCGCGGTGTGATTGCCCGTTGATAGAGTTCACAACGGGTCGTCCGATGACGTGACATAGACGGGCGTCTCCGTTTCTCCGTTGTCGGGAGCGCTACTGCCATCTGTGTTTCCTTGAACAATCCCCCTGCCAACGATTATTCGGCGGCCCAACGGCTTAAAACCGACTTCGTCGAGCGCCGCGCCAACAGATTTTCTTGCCTCCCTGGCGGCTACAGATTCCGCGGGTGGTAGCCGTCGGGGACCTGAAGTCTTTCGGCGTCGGTGTCTTTTGACCATCACATCCCCGCTCGCCGAGGCATCTTGGCGAGGCTGACCCAAGATGTCCGATGCCTCTTAACGATATCCCTTATACCAACGAGCATTGATCATGACCTGTGTGCCCAGTCTCGTAGGCCGATGGACATAATCTTCCAAGGTTGATCG
>NZ_SHMI01000098.1:0-1865 GCF_004284735.1 Shinella sp. JR1-6
ACGGCAAAGCCCTTGCCGTGTTCGCCGGCACGGGCCGCCTCGACGGCGGCGTTGAGGGCGAGAAGGTCGGTCTGGCGGGCGATTTCCTGCACGATGGAGATCTTTTCCGCGATGGTGCGCATGGCGCCGACGGCGCGGCCGACGGCTTCGCCCGATGCCTCGGCATCCTTGGCGGACTGGCGGGCGATCTTTTCGGTTTGGGCGGCGTTGTCGGCGTTCTGCTTGATGTTGGAGGCCATCTCTTCCATCGAGGCGGAAGCCTCTTCGGCGGAAGACGCCTGTTCCGTCGCGCCCTGGGAGAGCTGTTCCGAGCTTGCCGAAAGCTCCTGGCTGCCGGAGGAGACGTTGTTGGCGGCGGAAAGCGCATCGCCGACGACGCCGCGCAGGCGCTCCACCATGCTTTCCAGCGACAGGCCGAGCGTGTCCTTGTCGGACAGCGGCTTCGGCGTCACGGTCAGGTCGCCATTGGCAATCTGGTCGGCGATGGTCGCCGTGTTGCGCAGGTTGCCGGTCATGACATTGATCGTATCGACAAGGTCCTTGATCTCGTCGTTCGTCTTGATCTCGACATTCTGGTCGAGGTCACCGATGGCGACGGCCTCGGCGACGGACTTGATCTTCTTGAGGCCGCTGTTGATGCCGAGTGCGAGCCAGACGGCCGCGCCGACGGCGAGCACCAGGGCGATGCCGGCAATGACGAGGATGAGGTTACGTGTCGTTGCGTAGAGGTTGTCGGTATCCTCGTCCGCCTTCGTCATCAGCCCCTTGTTGCTTTCGATGCGGACGTTGATCGTCTTTTCGATCTCGTCCATCAGGCTGCGGCTTTCCGTGGAGACGATACGGACCGCCTCCGTCGAATTGCCGGCGGCGACGAAGGAGCGGATCTTGTCATCAATGCGGACGAGCTGCTTTTCTTTCTCGGCGACATCCTGCCACTGCTGGACGGCAACCGGGTCGGTCGAAAGGCTGATCAGATTGGCAAGGGTTTCCTCGAACATCTGCCGGTTGCGATCGCCGGATTCGAGATGCGTGGCGGCTTCGCTGGAGTTGGTGGAAAGGGCAAGGTTCATCTGCGCGCGCGCCAGACGAAGCTGGTAGTTCGCAAGGTTCTGCGCTGCCTCGAGGCGCGCGGAAGGACCGGCGAGCATGTCGGAAATCGCCTGATTGAGCGAAGCAAGGCTCAGGATGGCATAGATGGAGGTGCCAGCCATCATCAGGATGATGGCGCCGAAGGCAACGGCCAGTTTGAGTTTGATGGTAAAGCGCATCTCGTAGGGGCTCCTTTGGTCGCAGATGCCGTTCTTGGGCAGGGTACCCGGAGGCCGGGACCCGTTATGCGAGAAGACCGATACACTCACCCTTCCGCGGGCCGTTCTTGGCCCTTCCACCGGCGCCTACACACGCCGGGTCGACGGTGCGGCGCATCCGTTGCCGGATGCGCCGCGATTTTTGTCCGATCAGGCGCTTTCGCGGAAATCCGCGTCGTCGGCGTCGGGGCCACCCATCGACATGTCGAGGGCAAAGCCGTTGGTGTTGCGGGCGGCCTTGCCGGCCGTCGGTGCCGGGCGGTGGGCCGGGGAAGCGGCCGGACGCTTGGCGATGACGGGGGCAGCCATTTTCGCTGCGGTCACCCGCAGCTTTTCGGCGTGGTTCGGCTCCTTGCGGGCCGAGTTTTCAACCCGGAAGAAGGCGATCGAGGCCTGAAGTTCTTCCGCCTGGGCGGCCAGCTCTTCCGACGTCGCCGACATCTCTTCCGAGGCGCCGGCATTCTGCTGGGTGACCTTGTCAAGCTGCTGGATCGCCTCGTTGATCTGCGAGGCGCCGATGTCCTGCTCGCGGCAGGCGGCGGAGATTTCCGAGACCAG
>NZ_SHMI01000009.1:0-226026 GCF_004284735.1 Shinella sp. JR1-6
ATGCTGGTAGCGATTGCACTGGCGAACAAGATGGCCCGAAGAATATGGGCAATGTTGATGAAGCAGGAGGATTATCGAAACCAGGCGTTGGTTGTGGCCTGACAAGAACCGGCTGCGAGTAGCAGAGCCGGCGATGAGGTGCGAGAAGTCGACGACCTGAATGGGCGCATGATCGAACTGATCGGGATTGGGAAAACCAGAACATTACTCAGGGTCTGTAGCCCGTGTAGGAGATTTGGACCCGATCCGCAGATCACCATACCGGCCAGCGGTCTTTCGAAGTGCCGCAATAAAAGGCCTGACAGAAGACCGCACTCGATCACACGTCAGAAGGGTTGGAAACTTCTTGCGCAACGGACGGCAACCACAGAAGTAATGTTGGTATTATGAATATCACCACCCATTAGATGCAGGTCCTTTCGGAGCCTGAACGTTGGCGGCGCTGGAGCACGGCAGAAAAGCTGGCCATTGTCCATGAAACCTACGAGCTGGACGCGACGGTGAGCATCGTCGCGCGTCGGTACGGCATCCAGCCGAACCAGTTGTTCGCCTGGCGCAAGCTGGCGCCACAAGGCGCGTGTGCGGCGACGGCCTCCGAATACCGGGCGCTTCAGAATCAGGTGAAGGAGTTGCAGCGCCTTGTAATCCTTCTTGATATACCCCGTTGCGGTGCTTTTTCGATTTTGGGTCTGGTTGATTTGAGTAAGTTGCTACCTGTGGCGTTCTTGCGCAAGGAAGTTGCCTCCATTGTTTGGAATCACGGTCCTCTAAACGTTTTAAAAGGAACCTCAGAAAATACGCATTTTCTTAGGTCTCGTCGTCTTTGCTCGCTAACCTGCTGCACCCAAAGAGCAATTTTCCGTCAGCAATAGGCTCTCGCCCTTTCTGATCATCGGCAACATAACGAACGGCATGAAAACGTTGCCTTTCGTGAGGTTCTGATGAAGCAAGCTCGGGTTTTAACGGATGCGGAATTCAAGCGGCTGCTGGCCGTGGTCGCGCAGATGAAGCACGCGGGACGCAACCGGCTGGCGCTCATGTTGTCGCATTTCGCCGGATTGCGCGTCGGGGAAATCGCGGCGCTGACCGTGCGCGATGTCATCGACAATGAAGGCAAGGTGCGCGAGCAATTGCGGCTGAGCGCGGAAGTCACCAAGGGCGGGCATGCTCGTGTCGTGTTCCTGAATGAGAAGCTGCGCCGGGAAATCGAAAAACACAAGGATGAGTGGTCCCAGGATCGGCAGGCCGATACTCCCTTGCTGTTAACGCAGAAACGTACGGCATTTTCCGCGAACACGCTCTGCCAATTGCTGGGGCAGCTTTATCGGAGTGCCGGTCTGGAAGGGGCTACGTCGCATAGCGGTCGCCGCTGGTTCATCACGAGGCTCGCACATTCGGGCGTCAGTCCGAAGGTCATCATGACGCTGGCGGGACACCGCAACCTGACAACGACGCAGCGATACATAGATGTGCGTGATGAGATGATGAAAGCCGCGGTGGATTTGCTGTAACCGAGTTGTCGGGACAACGACCGCTCGTCTGTCAGGGCATGACCATCCGCCCGCGCGCCAGCCAGCTCGAAAGCTTTTCTCTCAAGGATAGCGGAATGCTGGAGAGGCGTTGTCGCGGTTCATCCCGAACCGATTCTGTTGTTCGATGCCGAGATACCCATTCCAGCATATCGGCACGGTGTTTGCGGTCGCGTTCGTGCCGCGTCGCTTCCTCGTGAAGCCCTGCCAGTGCCGCATCGTCATGGGCAATGCCATCTTGTAGCTGTCCGGCAAGATGCGCGATGACTTCATCCGGCACCTTTCGATCCCTCGCACTCATCGATGTGAGATAGCTTTGTCCCTTGCCGAGCATCCGCGCCGAGAAATCGGCTTTGCTCTGCACGAGCCCCAACTGCTGCATTCGTTCGCAGACTGTTTCCAAAAATTCGATTTCGTTGTTCATTTTGCTCCCTCCCTGCGACTTGCGCTTTTTTGCCCCGTTTGATGCGGGGTGCTGCTGCTGATCCATAAATAGCCGGAGATATTTATCGGATGATGCTGCTGACTAAGCAGCGGGAGAAACGGCATGGAATACGACTACCGGCACAAGAAGCGTCTTCGCCAGGCGTGGGTAGAATTCGTGGAGGCATTCGAGCCCAACTTCTACATCACGCTTACGGATCCAACCGAGCCACACCTCGCAACGATGCGGGAAAAGCTCGGCAAGCTTTGCGGGCGTATTGACCGCGCCTTGCTGGGCAAGAAATTCGCACGTTATTTGCCGCATGAAAGAACCGACGGCATATTCTTCATCGAACATATCGGCAGCAACATTCATGCACATGGCTTGCTGCGCGTGCCGAAAGCTTCTTTGAAAGAATTCGACGCGCTGACGAAGATGCAATGGCATCGCGTCTGCCGCGACGGCAAATTCGATCTGCAGGAGGTCTATGACCGCGCAGGTGTCGCCAGCTACTGCACCAAGGAAATGACCCGCTTCGGTTTCAACCCGGACCAGGTCGCTTTCACGCGGGATTTCATGAAGGAAATCTCGAACTAACCTATCGCATGCTGTGACAGCTTGGCATCGCTGAGTATCGAGCAGCCCAACGCGGTATGGCCGAATTTTCCAGAACCGCTTTTCCTACAGAGCGGTAATTGAATTCTACCAGCAGATGACAAGGTTCAAGAGAACCAAGAACGTCTTCGAAATACATGCGTAGACCCTGATGCGGTCGAAGACGACAAACACTCAAACATCGAGACTATCGAAAACCCCACCTAAGTAACGGCCATTCTGCACACTGTCTTTTCGCAGAAAACTTCCTTTTAGAGGAACATAAGGCCATTTTTCCCTTACATTTCAATGAAATTAACCATTTCTTTACTATCTGTATTGACAAATTTCAGCCTCTCCCGCATATCGCTCCTCATCGTGGCTCCGGCTTATTGCCAGCCGGGGAGACCGTTCATGTGTCAGCAGAGCGGGAAGTGGAACGGGGCGGTTTAAGCCCCAAAACCAACCCATGATGCAGCCTTCGGGCAGCTTCCCTGTTTGCAGCAGGCGAGGCCGGTTTTCACCAGCATCATGGGGCAGGCAGGTGCAGCTCCGAGAGGGGCGCGGTTCAAAAAGAACAGTTAAAATTTCCATCCGCTAGCAGATGGAAATCTGTCCCCGGCAGGGGCTATCGGAAACGGTAGGAACCGTCAGTATAGAGGCGGCACCAACAAGAGACCGTTCTGCGATGCGGCTCACCAAAACCGGGTAACTCCGGGGGTGAGCCGTTGTGCGCAAACAGGAAGACGCCGTGGCTCACCTTTCGAACTAGAAAGGTGACATCATGTCCAAGAAACTTGAAACCGTCGCGTCCTCATCTGCCGTTGCAATCGCAGCGGCTTCGACCTCCGGCGCCGATCTCGTCATCGATGACATTCCTTCTGTTGCTCCTGATCACGGCGCTGCTGATGTGACGCGGTGGTATGAGACCACCCAGGAAGTCTCAAAGTCCGCGACCGAGTTGCAGACGCGTAGCGATAAAGCATCGCACAAGATGCTTGCAATGATCGTGCTGGATGCTGAGTTGCACGACGTGGAATTCTATAAAGCCGAGATCAAGATCCAGAACATCGGCCTCCCGCAAAACAAGGATGCGCTTACGCTCGCTATGGTTTGCCATATGGGCATCGACGTCACGCACACTGACAAGACGATCAAGAACAACAATTCAAAAGCCTTGAACCGATATGTCAGTGCTGGCCGCCAGCTCCGTACGGAAGCTCTGCGCGATAATAACGGAAAACTCGGCGCGTTCTTCGATGCGCAAGGCGTGGCTAGCTTGATGAGGATTATCGCCGATAAAGGCGGCATCAACGCGTTGATGAAGCTCCACTTGGAGGCAAAGAAAGGGAACGCCAGCACCGATCTCATTGCGCTCGACACCGAGGATTTGGCCGAGCTTCGTATGCAGAGATTTGCAGATCGCCTCGCCGGCGGCAACGAGTTGATTGTTGGGTTGGGACGCCGAGAGAGCGAAAAGTCCGTCCTGGTTGAAGAGGAGATTCGGCTTACTGCTGCCGCAAAGAGCGCGATTGCGTCACAGTTCTCTTTCCCTCCTAAGGATGTGAAGTTCCTGAAAGAGCTTCTGGCCGTGGGGCGTTGCGTGCCGGAGATCGCGACCAATATTCTCGTGGACCGTTTCGATGATCCCGACGATAAGTCTGCGCCTCGCCGGTTTACTCGCCGTCACTACGTCTTCGATCCAGGTGGAAATATCACGGTTTCCTCGATCCTGTCCGACGCGAGCGTTATCGTCAAGGTGGAGCCAACGGGCAACCTGCTCGGGATGCCTATTGAAGGCCACGTTGCGTTCCGCACACAGCAGGTACGCTCCGTCGAGGCGAATCTGGCTGGCGATCGTGCCGATGCTTTCGATTTGAGTGTGGAGGGTGCCACCGACACCAAGAACGGTGTCGCGCGTATTGTCTTGTCGTCGCAGGCGGCAGTGAAGGACCAGGACGGCAAAACCAAGACCGTCTCTATGTTGGTGCAGCAGGTCTATTCGAACTCCGGCGTACTGCCGCTTGCGCTCGTCACCTTCACCCCGAAGTCCATGATCGCCGGCGTAGATGTTCTTTCGGCAATGAAGGAGATCGCGGCGGCGTGCGGAGATGCCATCAAAAAGACGAAGCCCGTCAAGATCGCCGGCTCAAGGGGTAAGCTCACGTTCTCCGTCGGTAAGGCGGAGAGGTCCATCAATCACTCGGATGTGCCGACGAATTTTTCGCTCAACGTCCGTGCCGACGACTTCTCCGCGGTCTCCAGCGCGCTTGCCGATCTCGATATCACCACCGGTATCGCATTAGGCCTCGACCCCGAAATGCTGGTGCTGAGCTTCCAGACTACGTCGGCCTCCTACTCGGTCTACATCCCGAAGCAGGGCATTGATGGGAAGCGTTCCGACCGCTTCATGCGCAAACTGGAGCCGCAGGTGTGGCCGGGTCTCGCTTCGACCGAGGGCAGCGAAGCGGCTGAGGCCGAGTGACCTGCAACGTGGGGAGCGCTTCGCTCCCCACTCTCTCCCTTCATTCCGCTAAAAGGAATACCGCGATGAAGTTCAAAGATCATTGGGCCGACTATGCGCGCTATCTACCAGCGCCGAACGATCACTTTGTGAAATTCGCCGAACAGGCGACCACCAGCGCGCTCAAGAAACGCCTTCCGAGAGGCGTTCGCGCTAAGCACACGAACTTTCTAAATCCGGCATCGCCGCTCTTTTGTTGGCCCAATGTACTCTACACGGCGACCTTTGCAGTCGGAAATGGCAAGCCAACCATCATTTCCAACCGCGACCGCACGAAAACTTTTGTCCTTGGTGACAGCGGCGGTTTTTCGCTGATCAGCGGTGCGGTCAGTTCGTCCATGGGGTCATGGCGCGCGGCCACCCTCGATTGGCAAGAAGCCGAATGCGACGTCGGGATTATCGTTGACGTTCCGACCCGCGCGATCGACGTGCTTGCCAGCGGCTATACGAGTTTCCAGTCATGCCTTGATCAGACCGTCGATAACGCGAAATTCGCCATCGGCAATCGCTCACGGCCTGATCTCAAGTTGCTCGCCGTCTATCAGGGCCGGACAAAATTCGAGGCTGACAAGTGGGCCGGGGTCATGGAAACCTTTCAGCCGAATTTTGAGGGCATGGCCATCGCTGGACATACCCGATTGGAAATAGCCGATTGGATCAGGCGGTTCCGTAGCATGATGGATCGTGGGCTATTCGATACCGTGGCCCACATCCATTTCCTTGGCACTGCCCAGCCCCGGTTTGCCGTTCTCGCGACCGCACTTCAACGGGCGTTGCGGAAATATGTGCGCGCCGATCTCGCCGTCACCTTCGATAGCTCGACCAGTTTCACCTTCGTTCAGAAGTTCGGCCAGATCGTTACGGGACTTCAGGCGGATCGGAAGGATTTTCGCTTGGTGAACCACACCATGCCGAACCGTGGCGGCGAATTTAACTCGCTGACCCCGTTCCCATATCGCAGCCCGCTGGCGGATCTTTGTACGGTGGGTGACTTCTTGCCGGGTACAGATCCGACCACGACCCCGTCAGATATGGTCGGAAATAATATGCTGTCGCACCATTCCGTTTATTCTGAGCTTTCTGCGATCCTCCAGGCCAATCGGCTCGTGGACATGGCTCAAGAGGGGATGAACGGCCTCGTACCCTACGACATCTCTCTGGCTATCGGGATGATTGACAAGGCCATTGCTGGGTCCGGCCAAGCTCTGATCGATCTTCAACGGCTCCTTAGTCGACCCGGTAGCAAAATCACGGCGAGGGTCGAAGACCGCGCAGACGAGGCGTGAAGATGACCCATCGGCACCCGTTCGGCGCCTATATCGTCAGCTACTTGCCCGATGGCCTTGGCATGCGAAAAGAACGCCGCGACGACCTCGTAGCGGTGCTCGACTGGTGGATGACGAAAACTACCATCCCGATCACCATCGTTGCATCGAACTGGCGTTCTGCCGACTTTGCGCTGGTCGGCCTCTCCATCGACATTGCGAAGCTCACCATCGTCGAGCGGCCCGGCCAGTTGCTTATCCTCAATCGGATCGCCTGCCTCGAAGCCTTCTATGCCAGCGAACACGATTGGGGGATTATGCTGGACGACGATGCTGTCCTGTACGATGGGCCGCAACACAATCGTGGACCGCGCTTGTTCCCCGAGATGATCGCCAACGGAATTGCAGCGTACGACGGCGTGGACGTGTTCTTTCCGATCAATCCGCAAAAGATCGGCTTCTCACCCATCTACGCGGCCGATCCTCCGCTCTATGCGGCGCATCACGTCTTTCAGCGTAGCATAGACGTCAAGGGCAGCATGTTTGCTGTGCGGAACTTCAGGAAGGAAGGCAAGCCCGTCGTTTTACCCGATCCGAATTTTACCCTGCATGGCGAAGACCGGCACTTTGCGCTTGAAGCGGTGAGGACAGGGTATTCGGTCATGCAATGCGGAAACATCGTGCTACGGGAGCTTAGCGGCACCAGCCATTTCGGCGTAGATCGAACGGCCCAGATGAAAATCGGCTACACGAGGCTCGCGCAGATGTATTCGAACGAAGGCTTGGCGATGAAGCCGGACAGCCATATGCACGACCTGAAGCAGTTTTGGCAAAATTGCTGGGGAAGCAGACGCAAGAAGATTATCGTTTGAGTAAGTGCCGGCGTTATCGTCTTAGCTCGACCGTTCTTCTGCCCGGAATGAATAATCGTCATAGATCGTGCGGCCTCGCAGCTTCGCCATTGGCGGATTCTCCCGGTACGCCCGATCGAAGACGCTGGCAACCGCTTTCGATGACGGCGGGACAGCGAGCCGGGACACATTGCCGGCAAGGGAAAATTCGGAAAGCTCGGGCTCTTCGACGATCCTGCCGGTCATCGCGGCAGCTTCCAGATATGCGCTGATCGGCATGGAAGCCGAGAATGTTTCGTCACGGACAAGCTCGATGCCTAGCATGGGCCGCAAAGCCATGATGTCGGAAATCCACAAAGGCTGAAACACTGGCCCGCCGTCGGTGAGGTTATGCAGGGCATCGACGGCATGACCGCATAGCCGGCTGCGGGTCAGCAATAGGACGGCATCGCTATTCGGATCGTAGAGCCGAGCGACCGGCGGGAAATTTGCCTCCGGCCGAGCATGCCATTGAAGGCGGCGCAGTAGCGTTTGCGGGAACAGCCGTCGGTACCGGCCGGGTTGGTCCATCTCATGAACAGTGACGGATTTGCCCTCGGACAGCGCGAACAGCAGGATTGCCCGCCATGACAGCGCCGACAGGTAGCTTCGATGGAATATCTCGCCATCGACCTCGTAGCGCAGGTTCAGCGACGTGCCTTTGCGCTTGATCTTGTAGAGGCGTTCGGACCCCACATGAAGGTCGGTCATGAACAGCATGGCCAAGTCGATATGTGCCTGTGGCGGTTTCTCGTCGTGATCGTCGTTTGAGGAATTCTGCATCTGGTTTCCGCTTCGGTTCGGCGAAAACAAAATTCCAGATGGCACAAAGGGCGAGTTCAAAGTGGAGCCCCGCGGAACAGGGACAGCGCACAGGCTCCGGGGGGCAAGTTTTGCGGGGCAACGCGCATCAGGCAGAAGCACAGAAGCATCAAGGAATGCGGTCCGGCCCGAAAACATTACCGCATAGCGTACCGACCTGACCGCGCGTCCGTGACGCTCTTTGACAGCGTTCCGGCCCGGCCGGAACGCACGAAGGCCATAGGATCATTCATGATCCTATGGCCTTCGGATGCTTGTCTCGCGAAAACTGCGCGGTTTACTTCGGCTTGCGCAGCATCTGGCCGCGCTCAGCGGCAGCGGTCGTCAACTGCGCGTCCAGCTCACCGGCGCGGACAGCTTCAACCAGCGTGTCGATGACCTTCGGCAGGGCGGAAAGCTCGCCGGCCTCGATGGCGTTCTTGTCCTTGGCGAACTCGATGGTCTTTCCGGCATAGCGGATCGAGAAAAACACCTTGCCGTTGCCATCGGTGAACCAGCCCTGACGCACGCGCTTGGGAGCCTCGACCTCGACGCGGACGCCTTCGGCATTCTTCTTGCGCACGATATGCGTGGGCGTGAACGCCTGACCGGCGATCTTCGCCTCGGCCATCTGCTTTTGCTCGGCCAGCGCCGCGATCATCTTTTCCCGCGCACGCTGCACCGGATCGACGGCAGCGCGAACCGGGACTGCGGAGGTGAGCTTGAGAGCCTTGAGATGGGACATGCTGTGATCCTTTCCGAAACCGTTGAACGTGTTTCCCGGATAAAGCCGTCTGCCAAAAGGGCGAGCAAAGAGTTCTGCCGAACGCGCCGCCCGACCACACTTGGCCGAGCACATCGGCACAAAGGCGTCAGCGTTTCAGGTTGACCAGCACTTCCATCAATTCTGAGCCGGTCTGGAAGACCTTGGAGTTCGCCGTGTAATTCCGCTGCGCTTCGATCATGCTCGTCAGTTCCTCGGCAATGTCGACGTTCGAATCCTCCAGCGCGCCAGAAAGGATCGTCCCGAAACCGCCGTTGCCGGCATAGCCCATGACGACGACGCCCGACGCGTTGCTCTGCGTGTAGATGTTGCCGGGCAGCGTATTCAGCTTGTCGGGGCTTTGAACCGATGCCATGGCGATGCGGTATTTTGCCGAGAGCTCGCCATTGTCGTACTTGAGGAAAATAACACCTTCATCGCTGATCTCGTAGCCGACGACCTGGCTGGCTCCATTCCCGTCGATCTTGCCGTTGGAAACGCCGAAATCAGCGGCAAGCTGCGTGGAACCGGATATGTCGATGTCGAGCGGATTGAGCACCGCGCCGCTATCCGTCAGGCCCAGGAGCGATAACGAAGCGGGCGTGACGAGCTTGCCGCTTGCATCGAACTGCAACTCGATCCCACCCGGCATCGCCGGACTGCCGTTGAACGTCTGGCTGATGGTGGACGGGGCGGGAAGCGATGTCAGGCCGACCTGTGAAATCGTTACCGGGCCGAACAAGACGCCGCCGCCGAGATCCAACTGCGGCAGCACGACATCCTCCGGATCGATGTAGTCGCCGGCTGCGTCGAATTCGTCCGCATGCAATTGATCCGAAAACAACACGTCTCCGGCATAGCTGACCGTGAACTCCCAGCCATCGGTGGTCATCACATAGTCGCAGTCGAGCACCTGCAACGCGCCGTTCTGGTCGTAGAAGGTCGAAGGGGCCGAATAGGTCGTTCCGACAGGTGCGGAGGCATCCAGATTGCCGGAGACGACGGCGGTGCTCGATGGCAACCGGCACTTCCGATATGAGCCGCTGGAGGCGGCTATCCTTGATCACGTCACGGAAATCAATCTCGCGGAGACGCTGCAATCGGCACGCTTCGATGACACCGTGCGGGAGCTTGATGGGACCATCGCCGGTCTGTCGCTGCAACTGGAGGAGCTTCGGCGGAAGGAGCAACGGCTAGCACAGATAATCGAGGATGATACCGCACCGCCAGATGCCGTGGTCGATTTGCTGAAGGCCCGGCAAAGCGAACGGAAGGCCATCGAAGCCGAGCTAAGGCACCAGCAGGCAGAACGACAGCGCCGGTCAATCCGGCACGAGAGCCCCATGGAAACATGCGACCGGATCGGCAGGCTGCGAGACGCGTGGGAGCAAGCCGAAGACATGACCCGATACGACCTTCGCTCGGAGGCACATGCCGCGATAAGGGAGATCATCACCGAAATCAGCTTTGACAGCGGCGATTGCTCAACGACGCTGATCGTGGAAAACGGCATCGTCGTGCATCAATTTACCGATTGTCGAGCCTCCCATCGACATCAAAAGTGGTGCGCGATGCCAGTCACGATAACGAGAGCCGCTTGATGCGGCTGGTACTATGCGCGCCGCCCGCTGTATCTTTGCGATAGTTTGTCAGCGGTGCGCTCGGTGGTCGCCCCGGCTTTCAACTCGGCTAAGCGTTTTTCCAACAAAGCGATTTCGTCGTAGGTCTCGTCATCAAGCAGCTTCGGTTCCTTCATCAAGTCCTCCTCGCCGGGGCGAAGGAAGTCCTTGATCTGCTCGGTGTTGACCTGCGCGTAGTGCTTGTCGATCATCGCAATCGAGGTGCGGGTGTTGCGAGCGACATGGTGGACCGAGACATTGTTCGCGAGCATCTGCGAGATATAGAAATGCCGGAATGAATAGGCGGTTCGCTTGACGCCTCGGTTGTCGTATTCCAAATCGGCCGCTTTGAGCAAGGCGTTCAAACCGCGCTGGAACGACAGGATGGGCTTGCCACTTGCATCCGCAAAGACAGGATCGTCATCGGTGGGCTCGCGGCCTACCTCGCCGACAAACACGTTCCACAACATATGAAGGGCCTGAATCGCACCATGCAGTGGCACGGCATTTCCATGTTTGCTTTTTCCATGGACTTGTAGCCGGGCGTCCTGCTGGAAAAGCGGAAGGTCTTTTGTATCGCGATAGCGGAGAATATTGCGCCATTTGAGGTTCTTCGCCTCCGTGGGGCGCAGGCCCGAACTTGCCATGAACTCGATATAGGCGTGCAGACGGATACGATCCGACCGCACGCGGCTGGTGAGCGTGCTTTGCGTCCAGACCCGACCGTCTTTAGCCTTGATGAGCCTCACCGATTGCTGAGGCTCGCTGATCCTCTCCAAGCTCTTGCCGAGCAGACGTTCGTATTCCTCCGGCGCGAACCCCGGACGGCGCGTGTCGGGTTTCTTTTTCGCTCTGACGGCCGGGATTATGATCGGCTTGCAATAGCCCCATTTCGCCGCCTGCTCGAATAGCTCGCGTATGATGACCATCTCGCCCTTGACCGTACTCAAGGCCGCGACCTTCCGCGGTGCAGGGCGAGTGAAAACCCGGCCATCTTCGCGTTCGCACTGAATCTTCTGAATGTGGATGCCAGGACCCGCTGTCCAGTAGGTCTTGCGCCATTCCAGATATCTTTCGATGTCGGCGGTGGTGATCGTCTCGATGGCGCGGTCTCCGAAGTAACCGACAGGGAAACGGCGAATGATCGGTGGCCAATAAATCGGGTGATATTTGCTGCGTTCATCGCGCTCTGCCTCTGCCACGACCTTTTCGATGAACTCTTCCGCCACCTCGACAAAGGAGCGGCTATCCAGCGAAAGGCCTTGCTTGTTGCGAAAGCTCTGCTCGTGCCAGATTTCGTAGGCGCGTTGCAGCGCCTCTTCCTCGTTCGCGGTTCCCAGCGTCCTTTTGTATTGTTTGCCGCCGAGCGAATATCGCATCGACCAGTTCCGCGTACCTTCCCGCTGGAAGAGCGAAAACGGGGTCTTCTTCGTTGAGGCCGGGCTTTGCAGCATTACGTGGGGCACCTTTCGAGTTGCTATGGTCGGTGCGCTGCGCTGAAACTGCGCTAGCGACGTGTCCAAGCCCTGGAAGGCTACCTTGAAATCATTGAAGAATTCCCAAGCGCATGCGCTACTGGGCTAGGACTGAGCTAGCATATTTCCAGCCCATGCCAGAACAAGAAAAAACTGATAAAATAATGATTTCAAACGGTTATATGGCGCACCCGGCAGGATTCGAACCTGCGACCTTTGGAATCGGAATCCAACACTCTATCCAGCTGAGCTACGGGTGCCTGCCTTGGCGATGACTCGCCTATCCGATGAGAGGGTTCTTAGCCTAGCTGGGGGCGGGCTTCAATCGGGAAAATGCAGAAAGGGCAATCTGTTCCGCAGATCGCGCGCTCCGGCATGGTCTGGGTGGAAGGCCGCCGGGTGGCCGGCGGCTTCCGGTGGGGTCGGTCAGGTGGTCTGCATGGCGCCGGGGCCGGGGATGGCCTTTTCCGGGACCTTGCCGAGGATGATCATGCCGAGCACCTCGTCCTTGGTGACATCCTCGGTGCGCGCATGGCCGACGACCTGGCCGTTCTTCATCACCGAGACGCGGTCGGCGAGGTCGAAGACGTCGTGGATGTCGTGGCTGATCAGGAAGATGCCGATGCCTTCCTTCTTCAGCTGCTTGATCAGTTCGCCGACCTGGGCCGTCTCCTGGGGCCCGAGCGCTGCGGTGGGCTCGTCCATGATCAGGATGCGGGCGTTGAACAGGATAGCGCGGGCGATCGCCACCGACTGGCGCTGGCCGCCGGAAAGGGCCTTCACCGGTTCCTTGAAGCGCTGGAAGTTGGGGTTGAGGCGGCCCATCACTTCGCGGGTCTTCGCCTCCATCGCAACGTCGTCGAGGGTGCCCCAGGGGGTCCTCAGTTCGCGGCCGAGATAGAGGTTGGCGGCGGCGTCGACATTGTCGGCGACGGCGAGCGTCTGGTAGATCGTCTCGATACCGTATTTCTTGGCGTCGCGCGGGTTGTTGATGTCGGCGGGCTCGCCGTTGATCAGGATCTCGCCCGCGTCGCGCCTGTAGGCGCCGGAGAGGATCTTGATCAGCGTCGACTTGCCGGCACCGTTGTGGCCGAGCAGGGCGACGACCTCGCCGGGAAAGAGATCGACCGAGGCGTTGTCGACGGCATGGATGCCGCCGAAGGAGATGGAGATGTTCTTCAGCTCCACGAGGGGCGTACTTGTGTCCGTCATTGGATGGGCTCCTCTTACTTGGCGCGGGCGCGGTAGACCGTGTCGAGCCAGACGGCGACGACAAGAACCATGCCGACCACGATGCGCTGGAACGGGGTGTCGATGCCGACCAGCACCATGCCCGACTGCAGCGATTGCATGACGAGGGCGCCGAGCATGGCGCCTGCGATTGTGCCCATGCCGCCGGCAAGCGAGGTGCCGCCGATAACGGCTGCGGCGATGGTGTAGAGTTCGTCGAGCTCGCCCTGCGCGTTGGTTGCGGCATTGAGGCGGGCGGTGGAGATGGCGGCGGCGATGGCGCAGAGCATGCCCATCAGTGCGAAGATCTTCACCGTTACCCAGCGCGTCTTGATGCCGGCAAGCTCGGCGGCTTCCTGGTTGCCGCCGATCGCGAAGACGTAGCGGCCGAAGCGCAGGCGCGTCGAGATGAAGGTCATGACGATGCCGACGAGGATGGCGATCAGCACCGGTACGGCGATGCCGTGCGGGATGAACAGGCCGCCTTCCGGCCAGGCGATGCCGTTGGCGTCGGCATATTTGCGAGCGATGGCGACCGGCCAGGGATAGCTGTTGACGACAGCGACGGCGCCGAGCACCAGGGCGCAGCCGACGGCGGTGAGGAAGTACTCGGCCCACATCGGGCGCTGCGGGAAACCGAAGCGCTGGCGCTGCTTGCGGGAATTGATGATAGTGGCGACGATGGCGATGCAGGCGAGGATGCCGACGATCCAGCTGGCGGTGGCGCCGATCGAGCCTTCCGTACCGCCGCCCATCAGGCGGAAGGTCGCGTCCATTGGGGCGACGGTGCGGCCGCTCGTCACGAACCAGGTGGCACCGCGCCAGACGAGCAAGCCGCCGAGCGTGACGATGAAGGAGGGCACGTTGAGGAAGGCGATGATGGCGCCGTGCAGCGCGCCGATGCCCGCGCCGAGCAGGAGGCCGGCGAGGAGGGTGATGATCCAGGTGGCGGGATGGTTGAAGCCGAGCAGTTGCGGCAGCAGTTCCGCCTGCAGCACGCCCATGATCATGCCGACGAATCCGAGGATCGAACCGACGGAGAGGTCGATGTTGCGCGTGACGATGACGAGCACCATGCCGGTCGCCATCACGGCGACGGAGGCGGTCTGGACCGAAAGGTTCCACAGGTTGCGCGGCGTCAGGAACAGGCCGCCGGACAGGATGTTGAAGCCGATCCAGATGATCAGCATGGCGCCGACCATGCCGAGCAGGCGCGTGTCGATCTCGGTCGCGCGGAAGAAGCGCTTGACCGGGTTCTCGCCCGCCGATCGCGCGCGATTGGCATGCGTGGTATTCGTGATGTCGGCCATGGCTTTGCCGTCCCCCCACTTTTGTTGAACGTGTCGTTCGGGCGTGGTCCGAGGTTCCGGCGGCACGGACGGAAACCCGTTTCCCACCTCCCTCATTCCGCTTCGAGGATTTTCGCCGCCTCATCCTCTGCCCGCTGTCCATCTTGCGCAAGCGCCGCAACGGAAGCCGCTGCGGCGCCTGGGATGGTCAGGTCAGTACCGGATCATTGCCTGTCAGTTGCAGGCTGCGACCGAGCCGGCGGCGACGCCCTGGCACGCGGTTTCCTTCGGGATCCAGCCGGCGTCGATGACGACGTTCAGGTTGTCCTTGGTGATCGGCAGCGGGGCGAGGAAGACCGACTTCATTTCGACGCCCTTCGGGCCGCCGTTGAAGGTGGTGACGCCTTCGATCTCGTCCATGGTCTTGCCGCTGGCGAGCGAGGCAGCGATTTCCGCCGCGCGCTTACCGAGTTCACGCGAGTCCTTCCAGACGGAAACGGTCTGTGTGCCGAGCGCGACGCGGTTCAGCGCAGCGTGGTCGGCATCCTGGCCGGAGACCGGGACGGAGCCGGCAAGGCCCTGGGCGGCCAGTGCCGCGATCGCACCGCCGGCCGTGCCGTCGTTCGAGGCGACGACCGCGTCGACCTTGTTGTCGTTCGCCGTCAGGAACTGCTCCATGTTCTTCTGGGCATTTTCCGGCTTCCAGCCATCGGTATAGGCTTCGCCGACGGTCTTGATCTTGCCGGCGTCGATCGCTTCCTTCAGCACTTCCTGCTGGCCAGCGAAGAGGAAGTCGGCGTTCGGGTCGGACGAGGAGCCCTTGATGAAGACGTAGTTGCCTTCCGGCTTCACCTTGAACACTTCGCGGGCCTGCATGCGGCCGACTTCCTTGTTGTCGAAGGTGATGTAGAAGGCGGCCGGGTTTTCGATCAGGCGGTCGTAGCCGACGACCGGGATGCCTTCCGCGGCAGCCTTTTCGATGGCCGGGCCGATCGCTTCAGAGTCCTGGGCGAGAACGATGATGGCGTTGGCGCCCTGGGCGATCAGCGATTCGACGTCCGTCAGCTGCTTTGCGGCGGACGACTGGGCGTCAGCTGAAATGTATTTGTCGCCGGAGGCTTCGAGCGCTGCCTTGATGGCGGCTTCGTCGGTTTTCCAGCGCTCTTCCTGGAAGTTCGACCAGGAAACGCCGACCACGAGGTCCTTGGCGTGCGCTACGGAATGCAGGGAAACGATGATGGCAGCCCCTGCCATCAGCTTCAGAACGAACTTCATAATATCCTCCCAAGTGAACACCGACCGCCTGGGCGAACCTCCCGCCCAATCAACGACCGGCCACGATCTACTGTCTCGATACCCCTCCCGATGGCCTCGGGACTTTTTTCTCGACAGTCGAGAAAATAAATGTCAGAAGTTTCGAAGGCTGTCAACACGGCTTGAAAGGCCTTGAACGACGGCGTGACAGATGCTTTGGGAGGGGCATGTGTTGCATCCTGTGAAAGCGAGCGGAAACCGACGATGCTGACCAAGTCGAGCACGGAGCTTGTGCGTCAGCAGAACAGTGCCTTGGTGCTCGCCTCGCTGCGCCGGCATGGTCCGCTTGCCCATACCGATATTTCCCATCATACGGGCCTCGCTTCGGCGACCGTATCGGTGATCACGGCGGAGCTGGAAAAGGCCGAGGTGCTGGAACGGCGCGAACAGCTGGCGTCGGCCTCGCGCGGGCGGCCGCGCGTCATCTTCGGCCAGCGGCGCGATGCCGGCTACCTTGCGACCGTGCGCATCTCTTCCGACATGGTGCAATATTCACTCGCCGACTATGGCGGCACGCTGCTCGACCGGTTCGAGGAGCCACGCAACCATGCCGATACCGCGACGCGGCCTTTTACCGAAGCCTTCGTGGCCGCGCTCGACAAGCTGGCGGACCGGTCCCGGATCGACCGTGGACAGGTGCTGGTCGTGTCGATCAGCAGCAAGGGCCTCGTCGATCCCCAGACGGCACGGCTCGTCTGGTCGCCGGTCTTCGGCGCGCAGCAGGTGGATTTTGCGGCGCTGTTGCAGCCGCCCTGGCGGGCGAAGATCCTCCTCAGCAACGAGACGTTGCTCGTCGCTCATGCCATGGCGCTGCGCATGGAGAAGGCAGGCGTGCGGGATCTGCAGGCGGTTGCCGCGCTCTCGCTCGGCCACAGCATCGGCCTCGGCATCGCGCGGTTCGACCGGTCGGGGGAGCTCTCGGTGACGGCGCCGAATTTCGGGCACATGCTGAACTCGTCGGATGGAAAACTGTGTCGCTGCAGCGCGCAGGGCTGCATCGAGGCGTCCGCGGGCTTCTACGGCATCCTGCGCACCGCCTTCGAAGTGCCGCCGGATACGATCCCGGCGAAATTCGTGCCGCTGGCCGAGATGGACAAGATCGCGCTGCGCGCCCGGCAGGGCCACCGCATGTCGGAATATGCCTTCCGCCAGGCGGGCCTTGCGCTGGGGCAGGGGCTTTCGCGTGTCGTCAGCCTCTACGAGAACATGCCGATTGCCATCACCGGTCCCGGCACCCGCTATTTCGATCTCCTCCAGCGGGGGCTCGAAGAGGGGCTTGCACAATCGCAGCAGGTCCGTCTTTTCGGCGCCCCGCCGATCTCCGTCGTGCCGGAGGAGGCCACGCTGGTGCTGGAAGGCCATCTCGACCGCGCGCTGGCGGAGATGGACCATGATGTCATCGTGGCGCGGACGGTTGGAGACTGACGGAGGAGAGTGGGGCGGAGGCCCAACAAAAAGACCGGGCGGAAAATCGCCCGGCCAGTTGCCTTGGGAGGAGGTGCCCGTCAGGCGACGGAGATCTGGCGCTTTTCCTCGACCGACTTAACGGCTGCATCGGCCAGTGCGAGGGCTGCGAGGCCATCGGCGCCGGAGGGCGAGATGGTCGCACCCTTCTCGATGGCGGCGATGAAGCTCGCGATCTCGTTGGCATAGGCTTCGGTGTAGCGGGTCATGAAGAAATCGTGCAGCGGCGGGCGGGTGTAGCCGTCGCCGTTGGCGATCTCGATGGAGACCGGGCGCTGGTTTTCGGCGGCGACCATGCCCTTCGAGCCGTGCACCTCGATGCGCTGGTCATAACCGTAGGTGGCGCGGCGCGAGTTGGAGATGACGGCCTGCTTACCGGATTTCGTCTGCAGGATGACCGAAACGCTGTCGTAGTCGCCGGCCTTGCCGATGTCGGGATCGACCAGCACGGCGGCGGTGGCCGAGACCGAGACGACCTCTTCGCCGAGCAGGAAGCGGGCCATGTCGAAGTCGTGGATCGTCATGTCGCGGAAGATACCGCCGGAGCGCTTGATGTAGTCGACCGGCGGGGCGCCGGGGTCGCGCGAGGTGATGGTGACCATCTCGACATCGCCGATGCGGCCGTCATCGATCGCCTTGCGCACGGCCATGAAATGGGGGTCGAAGCGGCGGTTGAAACCGACCATCAACTTGCCCTTGGTCTCGTCGACCACCTTCATACAGGCCTTGACGCGCTCGACGTCGAGATCGATCGGCTTCTCGCAGAAGATGGCTTTCCCCGCGCGTGAAAAACGCTCGATGAGGTCGGCATGGGTGTCGGTCGGGGTGCAGATCACGACGGCGTCGATATCCTTGGCGGCCTCGATCGCCTCGATGGTGCGGACTTCGCAGCCATACTGCTTGGCGATCGCGTCGGCGGCGGCGGGGAAGGCATCGGCAACGGCGACGAGCACGGCATCCGGATTGCCGGTTACGGCCTTGGCGTGGACCTTGCCGATGCGGCCTGCGCCGAGAAGACCAAATCTCACAGTCATCTTCATTCTCTCTGGTGTACCGGCCTTGCCGGCGGGAGGGGCGGGGCGATGCGCTCGCCCCGCAACGGCGCCGCGGAAAACCCGCGGAATAGGAACTATGTCTTGCGCTTCTTCTGCCGGTAGACGTCGACGACGACGGCGGCGACGATGATCACGCCCTTGACGATCTCCTGGTAGAAAGCATCGACGCGCAGGAAGGTAAAGCCCGAAGTCATGACGCCGAGGATGACGGTGCCGATGACCGTGCCGGTGATGCGCCCCACGCCGCCGGCAAGAGAGGTGCCGCCGATGACGGTCGCGGCGATGGCGTCGAGTTCGTACATCACGCCCATGCCGGCCTGGGCTGTCTGGGCACGTGCCGCGGTGACGACGCCGGCAAGGCCTGCGAGTGCGCCGGCGATGGCATAGACCTTTACCAGGTGGGATTCGACGTTGATGCCGGAGACGCGGGCGGCCTGCACATTCGCGCCGATCGCATAGGTGAACTTGCCGTAGCGGGTATAGCGCAGCGCGATGTGGAAGATGACCGCGACGACGAGGAAGATCACGACGGGCCAGATGCCGGTGCCGATGAAGTTGAACTGTTCGGTGAGACCCGAAACCGGCTGGCCCTTGGTGTACCACTTGGAGATGCCGCGGGCGGACACCATCATGCCGAGCGTGGCGATGAAGGGCGGGATTTTCGTCTTGGCGATGAGCTGGCCGTTGATGAAGCCGGCGAGCAGGCCGACGCCGATGCCGAGCGCGACCGGCACGATGACCGGCAGGTCGGTCAGCGAGGGATAGAGCGCGCGCGGCCAGGTCGAGGCCTGTGCCAGTGAGGCGGTGAACATCGCCGTCATCCCGACCACCGAGCCGGAGGAGAGATCGATGCCCCCCGTGATGATGACCTGTGTGACGCCGACGGCGATGATGCCGATGACGGAGACCTGCAGGATGATGATCGTCAGGCGCTGCGGGTTCATCAGGAAGCTCTGACCGACGAAGATCCAGCCGAGGATTTCGTAGACCAGCGCGATGCCGATGAGGACGAGAAAGATGTTGAGTTCCGGCGGGAGCCGGCGGGCAGATTTCTGCGCGGAGCCTTGAGCCTGCGCGGCGGAATTCGTGCTCATGATTACCTCCCTTGCGGCGCCACGGCCGCCGTAAAATTTACTGGGCAGCCAGTTCCATGACCTTGACCTGCGTCGCTTCCGCCCGGTCGAGAATGCCGGTGACCCGCCCCTCGTGCATGACCATGACGCGGTCGCTCATGCCGAGGACCTCGGGCATTTCCGACGAGATCATGATGACGGCGACGCCGTCGCGGGCGAGCTCCGTCACGAAGCGGTGGATTTCCGCCTTGGCGCCGACATCGATGCCGCGCGTCGGCTCGTCGAGGATGAGGATGCGCGGATTGGTGAGCAGCCAGCGGCCGATCAGCACCTTCTGCTGGTTGCCGCCCGAGAGGTTTTCGATGCGCTCGGACAGGTTCGGCGTCTTGACGCGCAGCTTCCGGCTCATCTCCTCGCAGACCTTGGTCAGTTCGCCCTCGGCGACAAAACCGTTCTTGACGAACTTGTCCTGAAGCACGGCGATCTGCATGTTTTCCAGGATATCGAGGATCAGCAGACAGCCGGTGTCCTTGCGGTCTTCTGTCAGGAACGCCATGCGGTGCTTGATCGCCGTGTTCGGGCTGTCGATGTTCACCTGCTTGCCGTTGATCGAGATCGTGCCCGAGGTCGCCGGCGTCACGCCGAAGATCGTTTCGGCGACGTTCGAGCGGCCCGAGCCGACGAGGCCGGCAAGGCCGAGGATTTCACCGGCGCGCACATCGAAGGAGACGTCGTGGAACACGCCCTTGAGGGTGAGGTTCTTCACCGAGAGGACAATGTCGCCGATCGGCACCTCCTCCTTCGGGAACATCTGGGTGATCTCGCGGCCGACCATCATGCGGATGATGTCGTCGCGCGTCACGTCCGAGGAGGCGTGCGTGCCGATGTACTTGCCGTCGCGGAACACCGAGAACTCGTCGGCGATCTCGAACAGCTCGTTCATCTTGTGGGTGATGTAGACGATGCCGATGCCTTGCGAGCGGAGGTCCCGGATGATGGTGAAGAGGTGCTCCACCTCGCGCTCGGTCAGCGCCGAGGTCGGCTCGTCCATGATGAGCACGTCGCTCTCATAGGACACGGCTTTTGCGATCTCGACCATCTGGCGGTTGGCGACGGAGAGGTCGCGCACCTGCACTTCCGGGTCCATCGCGATGTTGAGGCGCTTGAAGAGGGCGGCGGTCTTGCGGTTCATCTCGCCGTGGTCGACGAAGCCGAAGCGGTTCTTCGGCTCGCGGCGGATCCAGATGTTCTCCGCCACCGTCATGAACGGCATCAGGTTGAGCTCCTGGTGGATCATGGCGATGCCGTTTTCCAGCGCGTCGAGCGGCGATTGCAGACGGATCTTCTGGCCCTTGAGCAGTATTTCACCCTGGTCGGGCGTATAGATGCCGGCAAGGATCTTCATCAGTGTGGATTTGCCGGCGCCGTTCTCGCCCATCAGGGCGTGCACGGTGCCGCGCTTCAGCTTGAACTCAACATCGTCGAGCGCAACGACGCCCGGAAATTCCTTGCGGACACCTTCCGCAGACAGGAGATATTCAGCATTCGGAATGGCGCCGCTTGCACGAACCGCGGCCATGGTGGTCGGACTGACCATCGTCCCCTCCCTCCCGGAGCAACCAGAAACGGGTCGGACGCGCGCACGCTTGCGTGCGCACGTCCAGAGCAGTCTGAAGGTTTTCAGCGACGGGCAGAGCCGGTTAGTTCTTCGCCTGGTAGTCGGCGATGTTGGCCGGGGTCACGAGCTGGAAGGGAATGTAGACCTTGGTTTCCACCTTCTCGCCCTTTGCCAGTTTCAGCGCGGCATCGACCGAACCCTTGCCCTGGCCGGCGGCATCCTGGAACACCGTCACGTCGAGGTCGCCGGCCGCCATGGCGGCGAGGGCGTCCTGCGTGGCGTCGACACCGGCGACGACGACGCTGTCCATCGAACGGCCGGCAGCCTTCAGCGCCTGGATGGCGCCGATTGCCATTTCGTCATTGTTGGAGATGACCGCGTCGAACTCGAGACCTGCGGAGAGCCAGTTGGTCATGAGGTCCGACCCTTGCGTGCGCGACCAGTTGGCGGTCTGCTCCTCGACGATTTCGAGGCCCTTGCACTCGTCGGTGGCGATGACGTCCTTGACGTCCTGGGTGCGCATGCGCGCGGCCTGGTTGGACAGTTCGCCCATCATGACGACGACCTTGCCCTTGCCGTTGAGCAGGCGGCAGACTTCCTTGGTTTCCAGCGTGCCGGATTCCTTTTCGTCGGAGGCGACGAAAGCCTGCTTTTCCGGCAGTTCGTTGACGTTGACCGGCTCGCGGTTGACGTAGACGAGCGGAATGCCGGCCTCTGCGGCGGCCTTGGACATGGCGGCGGTCGCGTCGGTATCGACGGGGTTCACGATGATGGCGCTGACGCCTGACGCGATGAAGTTCTGGATCTGGCTCTGCTGCTTTGCAACGTCGTTCTGGGCGTCTTCGATCTGAAGATCAACGCCATCGAGCGTCTTGGCATAATCGGACATGCCGTTGCGCAGAACGGTCAGGAAGTTGTCGTCGAACTGCGCCATGGTCACGCCGATCGTTTCGGCATGGGCGGCGGTGGACATCATTGCGGCAAGCGCCGTGCTCAGAATGAATTTTTTCATGTCGTTCTCCTCCTCAACGTGGCGTCCGGCAGCGCCACCCGATTGTCCGGACAGCTGGCCCTTGCGGGGCAGCCGGCCCCTTGCTCCTCCCGGGAGGCAAAAGGCCAAAACAGAATAAACAAACCGCGAATTCCGTATTGCGGAATGTTTATTCCATTTTCTGTCCGGGACGTCAAGCCCGTTCCATTTTCAGGATCGGGAATCCTGCAGGGCCTTGGGGAAAAGGGCCGGTGGATAGGTCGCCGGCACCGCCTGGTCTAGATGTTTTCGCGCAGGAAGCCGACGCTCTGTGCCACGGCCGCCCTGGGGTCGGGGACACCGTGCACGTCCGGGGAGAAGGGCTCGAAGGAGAGCGGTCCGGTATAACCGGCAGTGAGCAAGGCTTTGATCTGTCTTATGTTTCCAAGCCGGTCTTGCGGGCCGACGAGGACGCGATGACCATCGCGCATGGCCGGGACCGTGATGTCGGCGTCCTCGACGCCGGAAATGTGGACGAGGCCGGTGAGCTCCGCGAAGAGGTCCGGTTCGCCGGCAAGGTGATGATGGAACGTGTCGTGCACGAGACGGAATATCTGTTCCCCGCCGATGGCCCTGATCGCTTCGACCGCCTCGCGCTTGGAGCGCAGCGAGCAGATTTCGAAGCCGAGCGGCTCGACGAGGCCGATGATTCCGGCCGCAGCCAGCATCGGTTTCAGGGCGATGAGCGCCTCAGCGAGGTTGGTCTGCCGTTCGCCGTCGGCCTGCCCGGTGCCGTCGTTCTTCGGCACGAGCACGAGCGCGCGGGCACCTGCCGCTGCCGCGTAGTCGATCAGCTCCTTGGCCTCGGCGGCGCGGGCGGGCGTCCATTCGTTGAAGCGCTGGAGTGCGTTGATCGAGATGATCGTGACGCCGTGACGCTCGGCGAGCGCTTTCACCTCGGCCGGCGCGGTGCCGTCCAGGATGGTGTTGCCATTGAGGTCGTTGCGGATCTCGACCTTCGTCATGCCGAGCGAGACGGCGAGGGCGAAGAAGGCGTCGAGTTTCAGCGCGGGCGCTGTCATGTGGTTGAGAGCGAAGTCAAGGGGCGGCATGGAATGGGGGTCCTCCGGTCTTCGAGGCTGCCGACAGGGCCGCCTCGCATGCACGCATGAGGATCGGGAAGCACTAGGCGGGCGTCAAAGCCGAAGGTGCCGGCCACGCCCTCATCGCTGACAGAATTCATCGGGAAGATGATGGAAAACCATCATTTCCTCTGTCAGATATTCTCCGGAAGGAAAATGTCGAAGGGCAGGAAGGTCTGCCCGGGTACGGCGGCATCGCCCTTCTCGATGGCCGTCACCATCAGTGAGACGAGCTCGCGGCAGAGGGTGGGCAACGGCGTGCTGATCGCCATGGTGACGACGTCGTCCGCAAGGCCGGCCTTCGATTCGGGCGTCAGCTCGTTGACGATGAGCTGGATCTTTCCGCCCAAACCCTCTTCACGGATGGCGGAAATCGCGCCTTCCATGCCGCCGCCGGCAACATAGAGGCCGACGAGATCCGGGTGCTGGGTGAGCAGGTTGGCGGTCGCCTCGTGGGTGATCTCGCTGGTGTCGAGATTGACGAGCGTGTCCAGCACCTCGAAGCCCTCGCCCTTCTCACGGAAGAAGGAGCGGAAGCCCATCTCGCGCAGTTCGTGGCCGTGGAAGCGATGGCTGCCGACGAAGATCGCCACTTTGCCGGGCCGACGGGCGCCGCGGGCGATCATCCAGGCCGCGGTGCGGCCAACCTTCATGTTGTTGAGGCCGATATAGCCCTGGCGCACGTCCATGGCGAAGTCGGAGAGCAGGCAGAAGAGGGAAATGCCCCGGTTCTTCAGGTCCTCCACCATTGTGGTCGTTGCCGGATAATCAGGGGCGACGACGGCAAGCGCCTGGTTGCGGGCCGATAGCTGCCGCAGCATTTCTGTCATCGCCGCCGGTGTCTGCGCATTGATAAAATCGATCTGCGGCACGATGCGCGCCGTGGTGCAGGCATTGCAGGCGATTTCGATCTCGCGTGCGAAATTCTGGTAGAAGGCCTGGCCCGGGCGCTGGAAGCTGAAGCCCAGCCTGTATTGTGGCAGGTCCTCAAAAACCCGCTGCCGGATCAGCCCGATCGCGTGATAGCCGATCGTATTTGCAGCATCGTAGACGCGCCGCGCCGTTTCCTCGCGCACCTTGTGGCGCCCGTTCAGCACGCGGTCGACTGTCGCCACGCTGACGCCGGCGGCTTTCGCCAGATCCGTAATGGTGGGCCGCGATGCCATGTCCCCTCCCTGAAATCTTTCCATCATAACTGGATGATGTTGAATGATGTGTTTTGAAGCATTCTATCATGGCAGGATTGAGGGATGCAGGCAAGGACGGTATCGTTTGTGCATCAGACAAGGCGGGGCGTGCAGGTGACGCCGCAAGGGAGGATACGAGGGATGAAGCCGACGAAGCGGGACTACAGCCTTCTTGGCCGTGACGCCGAGGCCGCCGTGGCCAACGGCCTGGCCGCTGCCGAGTGGTATCACACCGAGATCGCCCGCAAGGAGATGAAGGCGCTGATGCAACGCGGCGACGGGCCGGCGATCCGCGACACCGCCATCTGGCTCGGCACCATGCTGGTCACCGGCGCTGCCGGCATCTGGCTGTGGGGCAGCTGGTGGGCGGTACCGTTCTTCCTCGTCTATGGCGTACTCTATGGATCGGCCTCCGACAGCCGCTGGCACGAATGTGGCCATGGCACGGCCTTCAAGACGATGTGGATGAACGATGCCGTCTACCAGATCGCCTGTTTCATGATCATGCGCAATCCGGTGACCTGGCGCTGGAGTCACACGCGCCACCATACGGATACGGTCATCGTCGGCCGCGATCCCGAGATCGCCGTGATGCGCCCGCCGGATCTCGCGCGCCTCGTGCTCAATTTCTTCGGCCTGTTCGATGCGTGGCATGCCGTCATCGACATGCTGTGCAACGCGGCGGGCGTGATGAGCGCGGCGGAAAAGACCTTTATTCCCGCCTCCGAGCAGCCGAAGGCGATCCGTATCGCCCGTATCTGGCTTGCCATCTATGCCGCGACCATCGCGCTCTGTTTCGCGCTCGGCTCCATCCTGCCGGCGATGCTGATCGGCCTGCCGCGGCTCTATGGCGCCTGGCACCATGTGCTTACGGGTCTCCTGCAGCATGGCGGCCTTGCCGACAACGTCATCGACCACCGGCTGAACAGCCGAACGGTCTACATGAATCCGGTCAGCCGCTTCATCTACTGGAACATGAACTACCATGTGGAGCACCACATGTTCCCGATGGTGCCTTACCACGCGCTGCCGCGGCTGCACGCCATGATCAAGCACGACTTGCCGGCGCCGAACCCGTCCATGTGGCACGGCTATCGGGAAATGATCCCCGCCTTCCTGCGCCAGCTTCGCAACGAGGACTATTTCCTCAAGCGTGATCTGCCCGCGACGGCGCGGCCCTACAAGGAAGAATTCCACAGCGAGGCGGCCGTCGCGGCCGCCGAATAACCAGCACGCCACCGGAGGAGAGACCATGAGCGACACCTGGGTAGAAGTCTGCGCAGCGGACGAGATCGACGAGGAGGACGTCGTCCGCTTCGACCATGCGGGCCGCACCTTCGCGATCTACCGCAGCCCGGAAGACACCTATCACGCGACGGACGGGCTCTGCACCCACGAGAAGATCCACCTCGCCGACGGGCTGGTGATGGATCACATCATCGAATGTCCCAAGCACAACGGCCGCTTCGATTACAAGACCGGTGAGGCAAAGGGCGCCCCGGTTTGTGTCGACCTCAAGACCTATCCGGTCAAGGTCGAGGGCGGCACGGTCTTCATCGGGCTCTAGCTTTCTTTGTTTTCGCGGTTCCGGCTGCCGGAACTGCCGGGAGGATCTCGTCATGGCGGATTTCGTCATCGTCGGCGCCGGCGAATGCGGCGCGCGCGCAGCCTTTGCGCTGAGGGAAAAGGGTTTTGATGGCACGATCACCCTGATCGGGAATGAGGACCATCTGCCCTATGAGCGTCCGCCCCTCTCCAAGGAGGCGCTGGTCGCCGGCGACGGCCCGAAGCTTGTCGCGGACGCGGAGCGCTATGCCGCCGCCGGTATCGCGGTGCTTTGCGGCCGTCCGGTCATCGAGATCGACCGGACGGCCCGGCGGGTACTGCTCGGCGACGGTACGGCGGTCCCCTATGACAAATTGCTGCTGGCGACCGGTGCGCGCCCGCGCAGCCTGCCGGGCACGGTTTGCGGCGGGCGCATCGCCGCCCTTCGCAGCCATGACGATGCCGCACGCATCCGCGCCTATCTGGTGGAGGGAAGCCATATCGCCATTCTCGGCGGCGGCTTCATCGGCCTGGAGCTGGCGGCGAGCGCCCGCAAGCTCGGCGCGAGCGTGACCCTCATCGAGGGCCTGCCGCGCATTCTCAGCCGCGGCGTGCCGGCGGAGATCGCCGCGATCGTCGCAAGCCGCCATGCGGAAGAAGGCGTCGAGGTGCTGTGCGCTGCGAAGGTTGCCGGCATCGAAGAGCGGCCGGGCGAGGTTCGCCTCACGCTGGAAGACGGCCGCGTCGTTGCGGCCAGCCTGCTGGTCGTCGGCATCGGCGCGGTGCCGAACACGGAACTGGCGGAGATGGCGGGGCTTGCCGTGGACAATGGCATCGCTGTCGACGGCCTGCTGCGCACCTCCGATCCGGATATCCTTGCAGCCGGCGACTGCACCTCCTATCCGCTGCCGCTCTACGGCGACCGGCGCGTCCGGCTCGAATCCTGGCGCAATGCGCAGGAGCAGGGTCAGCTTGCGGCGGCCAACATGCTCGGCGGCGGCGAGGCGCATAGCGCCGTGCCGTGGTTCTGGTCGGACCAGTACGACATGACGCTGCAGATCGCCGGGCTGGCCGACGACGCGGCGATGACCGTGCGGCGCGACCTCGGCGAGGGGGCCTTCATCCTCTTCCATCTGGATGCCGCGGGCCGGCTGATCGCGGCAAGCGGCATCGGCAAGGGCAATGCGGTCGCCCGGGACATCCGCCTTGCGGAAATGCTGATCGCCGCCCGCCGCCATCCCGATCCTGTCGCGCTTGCCGCGCCGGAAACCAAACTGAAGACGTTGCTTGCCGCCTGAAGGGCGGTCCGGAGGACAGATGAAGATCAGAAGACCAACCGTTGCCGACCTCAAGGCAATGAAGGGCAAGCGGCAGCTCACCATGCTGCGCGTCGTGACACTGGAGGAGGCGGAGGCCGCCGAGAAGGCGGGTGTCGATCTCGTTTCCGTGCCGCCAGCGCTGCTGGGCCCGGCCTTCCGGGAGGCGGCGCCGACTGTCTTTGCCTTTCCGGGGCTGGAATACGGCGATCTCGTCACGGCGGACGACTATCTGCGCAGCGCCTTCCAGGCGATGAAGGCCGGGGGCGATGCGGTCTATTGCGCCGCCGGGCTTTCCACCGTCCGGCGCCTGCGGGAGGAGGGCATCCCGGTCTGCGGCCATGTCGGGCTCATTCCCTCCAAGGCCACCTGGACGGGCGGCTTCCGCGCCGTTGGCAAGACGGCCGAGAGCGCGCTGGAGATCTTCCGGCAGGTGAAGGCACTGGAGGAGGCAGGCGCCTTCGCGGCGGAGATCGAGGTGGTGCCGGGCGAGATCGCCACGGCGATCAGCGCGAGGACAGGGCTCGTCATGCTCTCAATGGGGGCGGGCACGGGCTGCGATGCGCAATACCTCTTTGCCGAGGATGTGCTCGGCCAGAATCGCGGGCACTATCCGCGCCATGCGAAGGTCTACCGCAACTTCGCTGCCGAATATGACCGGCTGCAGCTGGAGCGCATCGCGGCCTTCCGCGAATATGCCGACGACGTGCGCTCGGGCGCTTATCCGGAAAAGGGCCATCTCGTCGATATCGCGCCAGCCGAGCTTGCAGCGTTCCTCGATCGGCTCGATGCCTGAAAGCCGGTTCCCTCGCACGGGAAAACCGCCTATGTAGGCGCTGAAGCGTGAGGAGACGTTCATGAAGTTCATCGATCCCGACCATCCGTTCTACCGTCCGCTCTGGCGGCGGCTGCTTTTGGTTGGGATCTGTGCTGCCTGGACGGCGGTGGAATTCTACAATGGCGAGCAGACCTGGGGCACCATCTTCCTCGTCGTCTCGGCCTATGCCTTCGCGCAGCTCATCCTCTTCTTCAAGCCGTCCGATCCGGCCGCAAAACCGCCAGAGCAGGAGCCGAAGGGCTAACGCAATTCCAGCAAGAGTGCGAAGCGGTTTTGCGTTCGGAATTGCGTTGAAACCGGAATTGGAGCGTTTTAGCTTTTCGTAGAAAAGCGGAAATGCTCGGAGGGGCATCGTCTCAGCGCGCCAGGCCGAGGCTTTTTTCGACATTGATCCGCCGGATGGTCTCGTCGATCAGCATGTTGGCGATCTTCATGCGCAAGGTCGCATTGGCGCGCAGCTCTTCCGGCGCGCGGTCGGGGTGGTTTTCCCGGGCAAAGGCACGCCGGCGGGCGAGCAGTTCGTCCACGCTTTCCTTGCCGTTGAGACAAAGGTCGCTCGCCACCTCCTCCGGCGCGATGCGCAGGAGATGCGGTGGGGGTGGCGGGGGCTCGGCAGCAGCCGGTTGTTCCGGCTCCACAGGGGCAGGTTCCTCGTAGAGATCGAGATAGGCGGCTGCAGCCTGCGAGCCGGACATGAAGGCGCCGCCCGTGCCGAGGCCGGCGAAGCCGGAGGGCAATCCGCGCACTTCGGCCGGCCCCCCATTATCGTGCCCTTCATCGGCCGCCTCTTCCTCAGCCGCGTGGCGTGCCTCGGTCTTCAGCCGCTCCAGCACGGATTCGAATACGGTCATGCCGAACATGAAGGACCTCCTCAATCCGGCGAAAGCATCCGGCTGCGTTGCAGGATCAGATCATAGAGCAGTTTGGCGCTCGGCGGCAGCGCCCTGCCTTTGACCGAGATAAGGCTGTACGGCTTGATGTCGATCTCGAAATCGGTGTTGAGGATGCTGATTTCACCCGCCTGCGCGCCGACATCGGCGATGAAGACGGCCATGTCGCGGGCGACGGGGGCGATGGCGTTCGAGCCGCAGACGATGGCGGTCGTCAGCAGAATGGACGAAGTGTTGACCACGGTGGAGGGCAGCGGCACGCCGGCAGCGAGGAACAGTTCCTCGATGCGCCGGCGAAGCAGTGTGCCAGCCGGCTGGAAGACCCAGTCGTAGTGCGGCAGGTCGGCAAGGCTGGCGGCGGGTTTTTCGAGCAGCGGATGGCCCTTGCGCACGATGAGGCAAGCCTTTTCGATGCCGATCTCGGTGACGTTGAAGAGCCGCGGATTGAGATCGTCGGGCACGCGGGCGATGATGAAGTCCTGCCGTGCCGCCAGAAGCTCCCGGGCGAGCACGTTGCTCGTCTCCACGCGCACATTCACCTCGATGCCGGGATAGGCGGCGCTGACCTGCTGGATCGCCGGGACGGCGAGGCTGATCGCCGGCGCCGTCACCGAGCCGAGGAAGACCGAGCCGCCGGTGCCGGATTTCAGGGCGGAAAGCTCGCGGTCGACTTCGCGCAGTTCGAGAAGGATGGTGCGCGCGCGCCGCGCAAAGGCCCGGCCGAAGGCGGTGAGCGCCACGCCCCGCGAGACACGCTCGCACAGCTGCGCCTTGAGGATGGTCTCCATTTCCGTCAGCATGCGGGAGGCGGCGGGCTGGGATATGTTCAACGCATCGGCAGCGGCGCTGACCTGCTTGTGCTCCTCGATGGCGACGATCATGCGCAGGTGACTGAGCTTCAGGCCGCTGCGCAGGAGGCCGACGTCCTTGAGATCCCCGCCGCCCTCGCCGGGGAAGAGCTGTTCGTCGATATCATCGTCTAAACGCATGGTTATCTCGATCGGTAAAAATAGTATATATCTGCCTCCATATACCAGTTTTGATATCGAAATAGAAGTTCATTGCATTTGACAGTTATGGCAATTCGGTAGACGTTGCGCCAATGTGCGCTGGGGTCCTTGGGAGTGGGGACCGGCGGGCTCCATGCCTTCCAGTCCAGGCCGTCGTCTGAATGCGACCCCGCCCGTGCACAGAACAATGCCTGGCCGCAATTTCGGCCAGTGCGCACCAGGGAGAGACCTTTCAATGAAAATGATCACTTCGCTCCTCGCCGCCGCCGCCATCAGCGTCGCGTCGTTCGTGGCGCCGGCCTTCGCCCAGGACAAGGGCATGGTCGGCATCTCCATGCCCACCAAGACCTCGACCCGCTGGATTTCCGACGGCGAGACGATGGAAAAGCTCTTCAAGGACGCCGGCTACACGCCGGACCTGCAGTTTGCTGACGACGATATTCCGAACCAGCTCGCCCAGATCGAGAACATGGTGACGAAGGGTGCCAAGGTCCTCGTCATCGGTGCCATCGACGGCACGACGCTTTCCGACATCCTGCAGAAGGCCGCCGACGCTGGTGTGAAGGTTATCGCCTATGACCGCCTCATCCGTGATTCCGGCAATGTCGACTATTACGCCACCTTCGACAACTTCCAGGTCGGCGTTCTCCAGGCCACCAGCCTCGTTGATGGCCTGAAGGCAAAGTTCCCGGACACCAAGCCATGGAACGTCGAACTGTTCGGCGGTTCGCCTGACGACAACAACGCCTTCTTCTTCTACGATGGTGCGATGTCCGTCATCCAGCCGCTGGTCGACAAGGGTGACATCGTCATCAAGTCGGGCCAGACCGGCATGGAAACGGTCGGCACGCTGCGCTGGGACGGCGCGGTCGCGCAGGCCCGCATGGAAAACCTGCTGTCCTCGACCTACACCGATGGCCGCGTCGATGGCGTCCTGTCGCCCTATGACGGTCTCTCCATTGGCATCCTGTCGGCCCTGAAGGGCGTCGGCTACGGCTCGGGCGACCAGCCGATGGCTGTCGTCACCGGCCAGGACGCGGAGCTGCCGTCCGTCAAGTCGATCCTCGCCGACGAGCAGTATTCGACGGTCTTCAAGGACACGCGCGAGCTTGCCAAGGTCACCGTCGGCATGGTCAACGCGCTCCTGGAAGGCAAGGAGCCGGAAGTGAACGACACCAAGACCTACGACAATGGTGTCAAGGTCGTCCCGTCCTACCTCTTGAAGCCCGTTGCCGTCGACAAGTCCAACGCGGAAAAGATCCTCGTGACGGACTCGGCCTACTACACGGCCGACCAGCTGAAGAACTGATCGTTTCTTCCTTCTCCGGGGTTCGCGCTGCGACGCGCGAACCCTCTTTTCTCCGGATCGCAGAGCGAATAGGCTCGGCTTCCCCATCGATGGGTGATGGCCGGCCGCTGGAAACTGGTACATGAGCAAGACCCTTCTCGAAATGCGCGGCATCACGAAGACGTTTCCGGGTGTGAAGGCCCTGGACAACGTCAACCTGAAGGTCCGCGAAGGCGAGATCCACGCCCTTGTCGGCGAGAACGGCGCCGGCAAATCCACCCTCATGAAAGTGTTGAGCGGCGTCTATCCGGCCGGCTCCTACGAGGGCGAAATCCATTTCGACGGCGAAGTCCGCCGTTTCTCCACGATCTCGGACAGCGAGCATCTGGGCATCATCATCATCCACCAGGAGCTGGCGCTGGTGCCGCTCCTGTCGATCGCCGAAAATATTTTTCTGGGCAACGAAGTCGCGACGAACGGCATCATCGACTGGAAGCTCGCCTTCCGGCGTACGCAGGAACTTCTGAACAAGGTCGGCCTCAAGGAGCCGCCGGGCACGCTGATCACCGATATCGGCGTCGGCAAGCAGCAGCTCGTCGAGATCGCCAAGGCGCTCTCCAAGAAGGTGCGCCTGCTCATCCTCGACGAGCCGACCGCCTCGCTCAATGAAAAGGATTCCGATGCGCTTTTGAAGCTGCTGATGGAGTTCCGCACGCAGGGCATGACCTCGATCATCATCTCGCACAAGCTGAACGAGATCAAAAAGGTCGCCGACCAGATCACCATCCTGCGCGACGGCGGCACGGTCGAGACGCTGGACTGTCATCACGAGGACATTTCAGAGGACCGCATCATCAAGGGCATGGTCGGCCGCGAGATGGAAGACCGCTACCCGCCGCGCGAGCCAAAGATCGGCGAGACGCTGCTGGAGGTGAAGAACTGGAACGTCTTCCACCAGCACCATCGCGACCGGCAGTTCCTGCACGATATCGGCTTCACCGTGCGCGCCGGCGAGGTCGTCGGCATTGCGGGCCTGATGGGGGCGGGGCGCACCGAGACGGCGATGAGCCTCTTCGGCAAGAGCTGGGGCCACAAGATTACCGGCGATGTCTTCATGCGCGGCAAGCCGGTGGATGTGAGCACGATCCCCAAGGCGATCGAGGCCGGCCTTGCCTATGTGACCGAGGACCGCAAGCAGCTTGGTCTCGTGCTGATCGACAACATCATGCACAACACGACGCTCGCCAATCTCAACGGCGTTTCCAAGGCGACGATCATCGACAATCACCAGGAAGCCAAGGTCGCCTCCGGCTATCGTCAGAAGCTGCGCATCCGCTCGCACTCGATCTACCAGGAAGCGGTCAATCTTTCGGGCGGCAACCAGCAGAAGGTGGTGCTGTCGAAATGGCTCTTCACCAATCCCGAGGTTCTGATCCTCGATGAACCCACGCGTGGCATCGATGTCGGCGCGAAGTTCGAAATCTACACCATCATCAACCAGCTTGCCGCCGAGGGCAAAGGCATCCTGATGATCTCTTCGGAGATGCCGGAGCTGCTCGGCACCTGCGATCGCATCTATGTCATGAACGAAGGACGCATCGTGGCCGAGCTTTCAAGGGCGGAAGCAAGCCAGGAATCCATCATGCGCGCCATCATGCGCTCCGGGGAGAAACACTAATGTCCACCGATACCGCGACCAAGACGACCCAGCCCTCGGTGGGAGACTACCTGCGCAAGAACATCCGCGAGTACGGCCTGCTCGTCGCGCTCGTCGTCATCATGATCTTCTTCCAGGTCATCACCAACGGCGTGCTCTTCCGCCCGGTCAACATCACCAACCTCGTGCTGCAGAACTCGTTCATCGTCATCATGGCGCTGGGCATGCTCCTGATCATCGTGGCGGGGCATATCGATCTCTCGGTCGGCTCGATCGTCGCCTTCATCGGCGCGATCTCGGCGATCATGCTGGTGAAATGGGGGATGCCGGCGATCATCGTCGTGCCGCTCTGCATCTTCGTCGGCGCGCTGATGGGCGCAGCGCAGGGCTATTGGGTCGCCTACCAGAAAATCCCGTCCTTCATCGTCACGCTCGCCGGCATGCTCGTCTTCCGCGGCATGACCTATGTCGTGCTCGGCGGCCGCCCGGTTGGCCCGTTCCCGAAGGACTTCCAGATCCTTTCCACGGGCTTCGTGCCGGACTTCCTGTCGCTCACGGATCCCGCGACCAGCCTCATCAAGAACTATTTCGCCCTTCTCGTCGTCATCCTGCTCGTCGGCTATGCCATCTATGCCGGGCTTCGCGAGCGCCGCATGAACGCGCTGCACGAGACGGAGAACGAGCCCTTCGCCTTCTTCGCCGTGCAGATGGCGATCATCAGCGCCGTGGCGATCTTCCTTGGCTTCCAGCTCTCGACCTATCGCGGCCTGCCGAACGTTCTTGTCGTCATGGGCCTGCTCATCGCGCTCTACACGTTCGTCACGACCCGCACGACGATCGGCCGGCGCATCTACGCCATGGGCGGCAACGAGAAGGCGGCGAAACTCTCGGGTATCAACACCGAGCGGCTGACCTTCTACACCTTCGTCAACATGGGCGCGCTTGCGGCGCTCGCCGGCATGATCATCGCGGCCCGCCTCAACTCGGCGACGCCGAAGGCCGGGGTCGGCTTCGAGCTCGACGTCATCGCGGCCTGCTTCATCGGCGGTGCCTCCGCGTCGGGTGGTGTCGGCAAGATCACCGGCGCGGTTATCGGCGCCTTCATCATGGGCGTCATGAACAACGGCATGTCGATCATGGGCATCGGCATCGACTACCAGCAGCTCATCAAGGGGCTGGTGCTGCTCGCGGCCGTGTTCTTCGACGTCTACAACAAGAACAAGGGCTGACCGGGGACCGGTCCGCCCATGGGTTGCCAACGTGTTTGACCGGCTGCGGATGCAGCCAGTGCGGTGACGTCTGTCCGCCGCAGGTGCGAAGCTTTGGCTTGGTCCAGGCTTCAGGAAGGAAACGAAAATGCTGATGTCACAGGTAGCGAATGCCGACGGTTCGATCACGGTGGTCGTGCGCGAGGAAGGCGGCGAGGGCCGTGCGGTGAAGGGCGCGGGCAGCGTCTACGCGCTGGCCATGGAAGCCGCCAACAGCGGGCAGTCTCTGAAAGCCGTCGTCGACGAAAGGGGGTTCGGCGAGGTCGTCGACCTGGAGGCGGCCTATGCCGCGGGCCGGCTGCTGTCGCCGATCACCCATCCGGACGCCGCCCATCTCCATCTGACCGGCACGGGTCTCACCCATCTCGGCTCGGCCGCCACGCGCGATTCCATGCACAAGAAGACGACGGAGGCGGCCGAGGAAACCTTGACCGATTCCATGAAGATGTTCCGCATGGGTCTCGAAAATGGCAAGCCGAAGCCGGGCGAGAAGGGTGTGCAGCCCGAATGGTTCTACAAGGGCAACGGCACGCAGGCCGTGGCGCCCGGCAGCCCGCTCACCTCCCCAGCCTTCGCGCTCGATGGCGGCGAGGAGCCGGAGATGGCCGGCATCTATGTGATCGCCGCCGATGGTTCGCCCTTCCGTCTCGGGTTTGCCGTTGCGAACGAGTTCTCCGACCATGTGACGGAGCGCATCAACTATCTCTACCTTGCCCATTCCAAGCTCCGCCAGGCGAGTTTCGGTCCGGAAATCCGCATCGGCGCCGCGCCGGATGATATCCGCGGTTTCTCGCGTATCGTGCGCAATGGCACGGTGCTGTGGGAAAAGCCCTTCGTCTCCGGCGAGGCGAACATGTCCCATACCTTCGCCAATCTCGAATACCACCATTTCAAATACGGCCTGTTCCGTGCGCCGGGCGACATCCACGTCCACATGTTCGGCACGGCGACGCTCTCCTTCGGTGACGGCATCCGCACCGAGACTGGGGATGTGTTCGAGATCGGGGCGGATGGTTTCGGCTTGCCGCTGCGCAATCCGCTGGCCATTGCCCGGGAAGAACGGATCGAAATCCGCCAATTGTAAGGGATGTGCCGCCTTCGCGCGGCGCGGGACAGACAGGAGGCCTTACCCATGACCATCCACCAGAACCTGATTGCCGGCGAGTGGGTCGGCTCGGATGCGATCAAGAACATCAACCCGTCGAATACCGGCGACGTGGTGGGGGAGTATGCCCGCGCCTCCGTCGAGGATACCAGGGCAGCGATCGCGGCGGCGAAGGCCGCTTTTCCGGGCTGGTCGCGTTCGGGCATCCTTGAGCGTCACGCGATCCTGCGGAAAACCGCCGACGAGATTCTGGCCCGCAAGGACGAACTCGGCCGGCTGCTGTCGCGCGAGGAGGGCAAGACGCTGGCCGAAGGCATCGGCGAGACGGTGCGCGCCGGCCAGATCTTTGATTTCTTCGCCGGGGAATGCCTGCGGCTTGCCGGGGAGACGCTGCCGTCCGTGCGTCCGAACATCGGCGTCGAGATTACCCGCGAGCCGGTTGGCGTCGTCGGCATCATCACGCCCTGGAATTTCCCGATCGCCATCCCCGCGTGGAAGATCGCCCCGGCGCTTGCCTATGGCAACACCGTCGTCTTCAAGCCGGCCGAACTGGTGCCCGGCTGTTCCTGGGCGATCGTCGACATTCTCGTGCGCGCCGGCCTGCCGAAGGGTGTCCTGAACCTCGTCATGGGCAAGGGCTCCGTCGTCGGGCAGACCATGCTCGACAGCCCCGATGTCAACGCCGTCACCTTCACCGGCTCCACCGGCACCGGAAAACGCGTGGCGCTCGCCTCCGTCGAGCATAACCGCAAGTATCAGCTCGAAATGGGCGGCAAGAACCCCTTCGTCGTTCTCGACGATGCGGACCTTTCTGTCGCTGTGGAAGCCGCCGTCAACTCGGCCTTCTTCTCGACCGGCCAGCGCTGCACCGCCTCCTCGCGCGTCATTGTCACCGAGGGCATCCACGACAAGTTCGTCGCGGCCGTTGGTGAGCGTTTGAAAGGTGTGGTCGTCGACGATGCACTGAAGGCCGGCACGCATATCGGCCCGGTCGTCGATGAAAGCCAGTTGAAGCAGGACACCGATTATATCGAGATCGGCCGGAAGGAAGGCGCAAAACTCGCTTTCGGCGGCGAGCTTCTGAAGCGGGACACGCCCGGCTTCTATCTTTCGCCTGCGCTCTTTACCGAGGCGACGAACGACATGCGCATCTCGCGGGAAGAGATCTTCGGCCCCGTCGCCGCCGTCATCCGCGTCAAGGATTACGAGGAGGCGCTGGCTGTCGCCAACGACACGCCCTTTGGCCTCTCCTCCGGCATCGCCACGACCAGCCTCAAGCATGCGACGCATTTCAAGCGCAATGCGGAGGCCGGCATGGTCATGGTCAACCTGCCGACAGCGGGCGTCGACTTCCATGTGCCCTTCGGCGGGCGCAAGGGCTCGTCGCATGGCCCGCGTGAGCAGGGCAGATACGCCAGCGAATTCTACACAACCGTCAAGACCGCCTACACCCTGGCGTGAGACAAAGGCCGCTCGGCGACCCCATGCCGAGCGGTCCCTTCAAGGACTGAGGACATGAAAAAGAAAGCTGAGTGGCCGCGCAGGCTGAGATCGCAGGAGTGGTACGGCGGCACCAGCCGCGACGTGATCTACCACCGCGGCTGGATGAAGAACCAGGGCTATCCGCACGACCTGTTCGACGGTCGCCCGGTCATCGGCATCCTCAACACCTGGTCGGACATGACGCCGTGCAACGGGCACCTGCGGGAGCTCGCCGAGAAGGTAAAGGCCGGTGTCTGGGAGGCGGGCGGCTTCCCGCTCGAAGTGCCCGTGTTCTCGGCCTCGGAAAACACCTTCCGCCCGACCGCGATGATGTACCGCAATCTTGCCGCGCTCGCGGTGGAGGAGGCGATCCGCGGCCAGCCGATGGATGGCTGTGTGCTGATGGTTGGCTGCGACAAGACCACGCCGTCCCTGCTGATGGGGGCGGCTTCGGTCGACCTGCCGGCGATCGTCGTCACCGGTGGCCCCATGCTGAACGGCTATTTCCGCGGTGAGCGGGTCGGCTCGGGCACGCATCTTTGGAAGTTCTCCGAAATGGTGAAGGCCGGCGAGATGACGCAGGCCGAGTTCCTCGAGGCCGAGGCGTCGATGAGCCGTTCGTCGGGCACCTGCAACACGATGGGCACCGCCTCAACGATGGCCTCGATGGCCGAGGCGCTGGGCATGGCGCTGTCAGGCAATGCCGCGATCCCGGCCGTCGATTCCCGCCGCAAGGTCATGGCGCAGCTCACCGGCCGGCGCATCGTGCAGATGGTCAAGGACGACCTGAAGCCATCAGAGGTCATGACGAAGGAAGCCTTCGAGAACGCCATCCGCACCAATGCGGCCATCGGCGGCTCGACCAATGCGGTGATCCACCTGCTCGCCGTCGCCGGCCGGGTCGGCGTCGATCTGACGCTGGACGATTGGGATCGCTGCGGCCGCGACGTGCCGACCGTCGTCAACCTGATGCCGTCGGGCAAATACCTGATGGAGGAGTTCTTCTATGCCGGCGGCCTGCCGGTGGTGCTGAAGCGTCTCGGCGAGGCCGGCCTCCTGCACAAGGATGCGCTGACGGTCTCCGGCGAGACGATGTGGGATGAGGTCAAGGACGTCGTCAACTGGAACGAGGACGTGATCCTGCCGGCGGAGAAGGCGCTGACCCAGTCGGGCGGCATCGTCGTGCTGCGCGGCAATCTCGCGCCGAAGGGGGCGGTGCTGAAACCCTCGGCCGCTTCGCCGCATCTCCTGACCCATCGGGGCCGGGCGGTCGTCTTCGAGGACATCGACGACTACAAGGCCAAGATCAACGACGACGCGCTCGACATCGACGAGACCTGCGTCATGGTCATGAAGAACTGTGGGCCGAAGGGTTATCCGGGCATGGCCGAGGTGGGCAATATGGGCCTGCCGCCGAAGGTGCTGAAGAAGGGCATCACCGACATGGTGCGCATCTCCGATGCGCGCATGTCCGGCACGGCCTATGGCACCGTCGTCCTACACACCTCGCCGGAAGCGGCCGTCGGCGGGCCGCTGGCCGTCGTCAGGAACGGCGACATGATCGAGCTCGACGTGCCGAACCGCCGCCTGCATCTCGACATTCCCGAGGAGGAATTGGCCCGTCGGCTCACCGAATGGAAGCCGCACCACGACCTGCCCACATCCGGTTACGCCTGGCTGCACCAGCAGCACGTCCAGGGCGCCGATACCGGCGCCGATCTCGATTTCCTCAAGGGTTGTCGGGGCAGTGCGGTTGGCAAGGACAGCCACTGAACTTTTCGGGCGCGCTCTTCGGATCACGCCCGTCTTTTTTCCGTCTGCTCGAAGCGGCATCGCGTTGAAGCAGTTGCACAGGCCCTTAAAGCGATTTCGACGTAAGGGCCTGTGAATCGATTCAGAGGCTTACGGCGCGCCTTGCGCATGTTGATTCAGGTTCGGCTGGTCAGCTCTGGCTTTGCGACTGGCTCTGGCCGGCCGGCTCCACCGTGATGGCGACACTCATCGTCTCGGCCGAGTGCCCGAGCACCATGCCGGAAACAGGGGCGGCGTCCTTGTAGTCGAGGCCGGTCGACAGGCGCACATAGCGCGCATCCGGGCAAATCTTGTTGGCCGCATCGAAGCCGACCCAGCCGAGGCCCTGCAGATGCACTTCTGCCCAGGCGTGGCTCGCCGTCTGTTCGGGCGTTTCCATCAGCAGGTAGCCCGAGACATAGCGGGCCGGCAGCCCGAGATGGCGCGCGGCAGAAAGGAAGACATGGGCGTGGTCCTGGCAGACCCCTTGCTTCTTCTCCAGTGCCTGCTCTGCCGTCGTGTCGGGGGCGGTTTCTCCCGGCTTGTAGGCGACGGTCTCGTGGATGGCGGCCATCAGCGCGTGCATGCGTGCCAGTTCATTGTCGCCGCTCGCGGATTTGGCAAGGTCGCGTATCAGCTTGCCGGGCTTGGTCAGCGGCGTTTCGCGCAGGTAAAGCCAGAGCGGCACGAAGCCCTGGTGCGGGCCGAAGACACCGGCCCGGTCTTCCGTCTCCACCTCGCCCTCGGCGACGATACGGATCGCCACCTGCTCGGCATTGGTGCTGACGAGATCGACATGATTGCCGAAATGATCGGTGTAGCCGGCCTCCAGCCGCGCGCCATGCACGGTGGTCTTCCAGTCGCGCACGATCTGGCCGGGCTGGGTTTTCGGTGTCAGGCGGAGGCGTTGCAGCGAATACTGCACCGGGTCGTCGTAGTGATATTCTGTCGTGTGGCTGATCTTCAGTCGCATGGCTCGCTCCCGCTAGCGATAGAAGCGGTAGCCGTCGGAGATCTCTTCCCCGAGGCGGTTGTTGTGTACGATGAACTCCTCGATGAACTCATGGAGCCCCTGTTCCATGATGTCGTCGATGGTGCGGCTGCGCAGCAGCATCAGCGTGGCGGAGGCCGTCTCGTGCGCCGCGTGGTTGTCGCCGTAAAGCTTTGCCAGATAGCCGAGGTTGCTGACGATCTTGTCGTAGCTATAGGCGAGCGAGCGCGGCATGCGGTCGTTGAGGATCAGGAAGTCGGAGATGTTGGTGGAGGAATAGTCGCCGTCATAGACCCAGCTGTAGGAGCGGTGCGCCGAGACCGAGCGCAGGATCGATTCCCATTGCATGTTGTCGAGCGAGGAGCCGACCTTGGCGATCGCCGGCAGCAGCACGTAATATTTCACGTCGAGGATGCGGGCCGTGTTGTCCGCCCGTTCGATGAAGGTGCCGATGCGCGAGAAATTGTAGATGTCGTCGCGCAGCATGGTGCCGTGGAACGCGCCACGAATGAGGGCGGTGCAACGCTTGATCGTCCCGATCACCTCCGGCATGTCGGCGGGCTTCACGCGTTTGGAGAGTGCCAGCTTCAGCTCGATCCAGCACTCGTTGGTCGCTTCCCAGGTCTCCCGCGTCAGCGCCGTGCGCACCATACGGGCATTGTTGCGCGCCGATTCGATGCAGGACATCACACTCGACGGGTTGGCGTGGTCGCGCAGGAGATAGTCGATGGCATCCGCGCTCGTCAGCTTGGTGTGCACGGTGTCGAAGTCTTCGCGTACGCCGGCGCTTTGCAAGACGCCGTCCCAGTCCTCGTCGGAGGAACCGGAGCGCGTCAGCGCCATGCGCAGGCCCGCATCGACGAGGCGGGCGATGTTCTCGCCGCGCTCGATATAGCGGAACATCCAGTAGAGGCCGTTTGCAGTTCTTCCCAGCATCGGCTCAGTCCTCCAGAACCCAGGTGTCCTTCGTGCCGCCGCCCTGGCTGGAGTTGACCACCAGCGAGCCTTCCTTCAGCGCCACGCGGGTGAGCCCGCCGGGAATGATCTGCACCTTGTCGGAAACGAGCACATAGGGCCTGAGATCGACGTGCCGGGGCGCGATGCCCTTGTTGACGAGGATCGGGACGGTGGAGAGCGACAGCGTCGGTTGGGCGATGTAGTTCGCCGGCCGGGCTTTGAGCTTTTCGGCGAAGGCCGCGCATTCCTTCTTCGAGGCGGTTGGGCCGACCAGCATGCCGTAGCCGCCCGAACCGTGCACTTCCTTGACGACCAGTTCGCTGAGGTGTTCCAGCACGTATTTCAGGCTGTCCTCTTCCGAGCAGCGCCAGGTCGGCACGTTTTCGAGCAGCGCCTTGCGGCCGGTATAGAACTCGACGATCTCCGGCATGTAGGAATAGATCGCCTTGTCGTCGGAAATGCCGGTGCCGGGCGCATTGGCGATGGTGATGTTGCCGGCCTTGTAGACATCCATGATGCCGGGAATGCCGAGCGCCGAATCCGGCCGGAAGGTCATCGGGTCGAGGAAGTCGTCGTCGACGCGGCGGTAGAGCACGTCGATCGCCTCGTAGCCGCGGGTCGTGCGCATCTTCACCTTGCCGTCGACGACGCGCAGGTCCGAGCCCTCGACCAGCTCCACGCCCATCATGTCGGCGAGGAAGGAGTGTTCGTAATAGGCGGAATTGAAGATGCCCGGCGTGAGCACGGCGACGCGCGGTTTTCCCGAACAGCCGGGCGGGGCCAGCGAGGCAAGGCTCTGGCGCAGCGTCTTGGGATAATCCTCGACCGGCCGCACCTTGTTGAGGTGGAACAGTTCCGGGAACATCTGCATCATGGTTTCCCGGTTTTCCAGCATATAGCTGACGCCGGAGGGTGTGCGGGCATTGTCTTCCAGCACGTAGAACTGGTCTTCGCCCGTACGTACGATGTCGGTGCCGACGATGTGCGTATAGACGCCGCCCGGCGGCTTGAAGCCGATCATCTGCGGCAGGAAGGCGACGTTGCGCTCGATCAGCTCGCGGGGAATGCGGCCCGCCTTGATGATTTCCTGCTTGTGGTAGATGTCGTCAAGGAAGGCGTTGAGGGCGATGACCCGCTGTTCGATGCCCTGGGCGAGCCTGCGCCACTCTCGGCCGGAAATGATACGCGGGATGATGTCGAAGGGGATGAGCTTTTCGGAGCTGTCTTCGTGTCCGTAGACCGCGAAGGTGATGCCGGTCTTTCGAAAGAGGTTCTCGGCGTCTCTTGATTTGGCGATCAGGCGAGCCCGATCCTGTCCTTCGTACCAGTCATGGTAGTTTTCGTATGGCTGCCGCGGGCCTTGGTCCGCATTCATCATTTCATCAAATGCCAAAGGCGTGTTCCCCATTTTTCGCCATTTGAGTACAACATCAGGGGCAATGCAAGAACCATGCTCAATTAGCAGGAAAGAATTCTCACACCGCTTTGGGAACAGCCAAACCGGCCGGAAGGACGGTTTTCCCGATGCGTGGTCCATGCGCGTGTTTACCCCGGGCTGGTTTGCGGGGAGCGGGCGGGACGGATCTGCCGAAAACATGGGCAGATGCTGAAAAAGCGATTTTGCCCGCTCTTTCGCTGAACCTAATCATCAAGGAAATTCCTTTGACCGTCGTGGAAGCGGCGCCTATCGCTCGCGCACTGATTGTTTCCCTGCCGAAAGTCCCATGTCCCTCGATCGCCTGGCTCCTGCCATTTTCGTCCTGCTCTGGTCCACCGGCTGGGTCGTCGCGAAATACGCGACCTTCGTTTCCGAGCCGCTGACCTTTCTCGGCATCCGCTACCTGACCGCGGCGCTGCTCTTTGCCGGTTTCTGCGTCGTGACCGGCGCTGCCTGGCCGCGTGACCGGCGCACTGTCGTGCACGCCGTCGTCTCCGGCGCTTTCCTGCACGGCCTTTATCTCGGGGCGGTCTGGTGGGCGATCGGCGAGGGCGTTCCGGCGGCGCTTTCCTCCATCATAGCGGCGCTGCAGCCGTTGATGACGGCGCTGGCCGCACCGTTCTTTATCGGTGAGCGGTTGAGCCCGGCACAGAAGGCCGGCCTCTGTCTCGGCTTCCTCGGGGTGCTGTTGGCCGTACTGCCGAAATTCTTCGGCCAAGGGGCGGCAGAAATCCCGGCCTTCGCCATCGTCGTCAACATGCTCGGCATGGCAGCCGTCACCTACGGCACGATCTACCAGAAGCAATATCTGCCGACGGGGGACATCAGGGCGATCGCGACCCTGCAATATATCGGCGCGCTGATCGTCACCGTGCCCCTCGCGCTCAGTCTGGAAAACCTGCATGTCGATTTCGGCTGGGCTTTCGTCGCGTTGCTCGCCTGGTCGGTTCTCGGCATCTCCATGGGGGCGATCCTGCTGCTGCTCTACCTGCTGCGCCGTGGACAGGTGTCCCGTGCGGCCTCCCTCATCTACCTCGTGCCGCCGATCGCCGCCCTCCAGGCTGCTGCCATCTTCGGCGAGGAACTGACGATCCCGATGATCCTGGGCACGCTGATCGTCGTTGTCGGTGTCTACCTCACCAACCGCGAGGACCCTGCGCCGGCGGAATGAACAAACAAAAACGGCGGGCCGAAGCCCGCCGTTTCCTCATTCTATAAAGATGCGCTTATGCCTGTTCGCGGCGCTGGCCTTCCGAACGGCGCGGCTTGCCGTTCTGGTTCGGGCGGCCCTGGCCGTTGCCGCCGCCGTGGTTGCGGTTCTGGCGCTCGCCCTGCTTCTGCGGCGGGCGGTTGCCATGCGCGCGCTTGCCGGCCGCCGGTGCGCCGCCATCGGCCTGCCCACCTTCGCCGAACGGCTTGCGCGCTGGGCGCTGGCCTGCGCGACCCTGGCTGGCGCGATGGCCGCTGCCCGAGCGGGGCTTGCGCGACTTGCCGCCGGGGCCTGCGGTGATGACGGCAGGCGCTTCGCCGCTTGCGACGGTGATCTGGATGCCCATCAGCTTTTCGATATCGCGCAGCAGGTGCGCTTCGTCCGGCGTGCAGAAGGCGATCGCGATGCCGTCGCGGCCGTTGCGGGCCGTGCGGCCGATCCGGTGCACATAGGCGTCCGGCACTTCCGGCAGGTCGTAGTTGTAGACGTGGGTGACGCCCGGAATGTCGATGCCGCGGGCGGCGACGTCGGTGGCGACGAGAACGCGAATTTCGCCGTCACGGAAGGCCTTGAGGGCGCGCTCGCGCTGGCCCTGGCTCTTGTTGCCGTGGATGGAGGCGGCCTTGAAGCCGATATGGTCGAGGTGCTTCATCAGCTTCTCGGCGCCATGCTTGGTGCGCGAGAAGACGAGCGACAGGCCGTCCGGATTGTCTGACAGCGTCTTGCGCAGGATCTGCGCCTTCTGGTCCTTGCCGGGAACGTGGTGGACATACTGCTCCACCTTGTCGGCAGCCTTGCCGGGGGGCGTGACTTCGACCTTCTTCGGGTTGACGAGGTACTCGCCGGCAAGTTCGCCGATCAGCTTCGGCATGGTGGCCGAGAAGAGCAGCGTCTGGCGGTTCTTCGGCACCATCTTGGAGATCTTGCGCAGGTCGTGGATGAAGCCGAGGTCCAGCATCTGGTCGGCTTCGTCGAGCACGAGGTAGCGGGCCTGGGTCAGCGTCACGGACTTGCGGTTGACGAGATCGAGCAGGCGGCCGGGGGTGGCGACGAGGATGTCGGTGCCGCGCGAGAGCATTTCCGACTGCTTGTTGATCGATGCGCCACCGACGACGGTGACGACGCGCAGCGGCGTCTTCTTGACGAAGTCGCGCAGGTTGTCGGCGATCTGGTTCACCAGCTCGCGGGTCGGGGCGAGAATGAGGGCGCGGATGTTGCGCGGATCGGGACGGCGGGCGTCGGCGAGAAGCTTTTCGATCATCGGCAGGCCGAAGGCGGCCGTCTTGCCGGTGCCGGTCTGGGCAAGGCCGATCAGGTCGCTGCCTTCGAGGACGAGCGGGATGGCCTTTTCCTGGATCGGCGTTGCTTTTTCAAAGCCGAGGGCGGAGAGCGTTGCGACGATGGTCTTCGAGAGGCCGAGGTCGTGGAAAGTGGTCAAGTCAAATACCTTTCGGGGCGCCAGGCGACTTTCCCGACCGCAGTTCCGGACGCGGGATCGCGTCCCGCTTTCGCTCGAACTGCCTCGGACCGGAACCGCACCATGCGCTTCCGGTTTCGTCTGGCGTCAAGAACCCCGCGTGAATTGGGAACTTGTGGGTTGGTTTGCAATCGTCTGCGCAGTCATCCGCAAATGGGAGGCGGATCGTTCTCTTGCGCTTGTCCTTCTTAGCGTCCCGTTGCAGGGACATCTCAGGCTCGCTCACGCGGCGGCCGAAGGGCGACGCTGCGGCTCATGTCGTTGTTTTGCGGTGAAAAGTCAAGTCCTAGTTTTCGCAGATGCGAAGGGGAGGCTTCACGTCATGCGCAGGTCGAAGTCAGCCGACGCACAGATCGAGCCATTGATCAGGATCTCGATGCGGTGCGCTCCAGGATAGTAGCGCCGCGTGGTAATCGCCCGGATGGCGTGTTCCTTGTCGATCGTCTGGCTGCTGCCGGCCGGCAGATCGAGCTGCTTCCACTTGAAGACCTTCGGCGCCAGCGTGCCGTTTGCCTTCACATGGTGGATCGCATAGTCGATCATCAGCCGTTGCGGCGCCACATCCCCGTTCGTCACGACGATGGAGAAGCCGAGCTTGTCGCCAAAGACGACGTTCGGCGTTGTGAGCGTGAGGATCGCGCCGATGCCCCTGGCTTCCGCAAAGCCGAAATTGGCGAGCGCCTTAGCATCGCCCTTCTTCAGCAGCGTACGCGAAGCATGGCGCAGCAATTGCCGGCGCTCGGCGGAGGCGTCCTCGATATGCCGCTCGACGAAACCGGTGACGAGGGCGGGATGATCCTTGGCGATGTCGTTGAGGCTGTTGGCGACGGAGCGGCGCACATAGTCTTCGGGATCGTCGAGGAGGGCGACGAGGATCGGCAGGATCGGTGCCGGGTCCCTGACGAGCGCCGGCAGGCGCATCGCCCAGGGCAGCCGCGGCCGGGTGCCCTCACTGGCAAGCCGGCGGACGTGATGATTGGTATCGGCCGTCCAGTGCGCGATTTCCGCAAGCGCGCGGTCCTGCTCGGCATGGACGAAGCGGCGGATGCCGAATTCCGCTGTGAAATGCGGTGTCAGCGCCTTGAGGAGGGAAAGCGACAGGTCGAAATGCGAGAGGCCCTGTTGCGAGACGAACTGGTTGACCGGCAGAAGGGCCCAACCGGAAACCCCCGGCCCATCCGCCTGGGGCAGTGCCCTTCGGAGGATCTCTGCGGCGGCGGCATAGTCGGCGGGCAGCGTCTCTACCAGCGCGTCCTTGATCCGTTCGGCACGCTGCATCAGCTCCAGTGCATCCATGCCGTCGCTTGCAAGCTGCGTGAAGCGTGCCGCATCGAAATCCGGTGCGACGCGGGAAATGTGATCCGCCATCTCCTTCACCAGTCCGGGATGCAGCAGGTTCTTGAGCGGTTCGGCCACGGGGCTCTCCTGTCCTTTCGGGTACCCTAGCGAGCCATCACCGGGTGGGGATAGGGGCGGGCGCGGCTTTCCAACAGCTTCGTGACCCGCGCGATCAGGAACATGTGCCTCCTCCTTGCGTTGGATCAACGCGCATCCTGCCACAATCCTGTCGGATGCTGCGCGGGGCGGATTCGTCCGCCTGTCCATGAATCTCGCTACGGGAGTGAAATATGACCGCTACGACTTGGATTCTCGCCGCTGATGGCAATCAGGCTCGCCTGCTCAAGGGGGTGAACCTGTTGAAGGATGGCCAGCAGAGCCCGGAGCAGGAGGTTTTTCGCTGGGAGCCGAAGAAGGCGCAGGACATCATGGCCGACAAACCCGGCCGCAGCCACTCCTCCGTGGGTCCCGGCCGTTCCGCAATGGAATATTCGAGCGATCCGGTGCGGGAGGAACAGCAGAAGTTCACCGCCGAAGTCGCCGGCCGCATCGATGACTATGCCGCGGAAGGCGCCTTCGACCGGCTTGTCGTCTGCGCCGCGCCGCAGACACTCGGGGACTTGCGCAACAAGCTCTCCGACAAGACGCGCACCTTGACCATGGCCGAAATCGACAAAAACTTTTCCAATCTGCCGACGGAGAAGCTGATCTCCTCCGTGCGGTCCATCATGTTCAACGCCTGATTCTGTGCGAAAAGCGTCTTAGAAATCGGTGGGAACGCCGCCCTCTTCCTTGCGCTTGGCGACGAACGCTTCCAGTTCGTCCTCGATCGCCGGGTCGAGCGGCGGCTTCTCGTAGGCGTTGAGCTTTTCCTTGAAGACCCGGTTGGCATGGTCGTAGGTGGTCGGCCGGCCGGCTTCCGTCCAGGTCTCGAAGTTGCGCCAGTCCGAGAGGATCGGCGAATAGAATGCCGTCTCGTAACGGGCGAGCGTATGGGGTGTGCCGAAGAAGTGGCCGCCCGGCCCGACGTCGCGCACGGCCTCCAGGCCGAGGGCATCGGGGCTGACATCGAGTGGTGCCAGATATTCCGCCACCATCTGCAGCATGTCGACGTCGAGGATGAACTTTTCGAAGGAGGCCGTCAGGCCGCCCTCGCTCCAGCCGGCTGAATGCATGATGAAATTGCCGCCGCCCTGTGTGAGCGCCCAGAGCGAGAAGGCGGATTCGTAGGCGGCCTGCGCATCCAGCGTGTTCGAGGCGTTGGTGTTCGAGGTGCGATAGGGGATGTTGTATTTGCGTGCGAGCTGCCCGCCCGCAACCACCGCTTTCATGTATTCCGGCGTGCCAAAGGCCGGCGCGCCCGTTTTCATGTCCACGTTGGAGGTGAAGCCGCCATACATGACCGGCACGCCGCGCCGCACCATCTGCGTGAAGGCGATGCCGGCCAGCGCCTCGGCATTCTGCTGTACGACTGCGCCTGATATCGTCACCGGTGCCATGGCGCCGGCGAGGGTGAAGGGCGTCACCACCACGACCTGCCCTCGCGCCGACATCTCGATGATGCCCTGCAGCATCGGTCCGTCGAGGCGCAGCGGCGAAGATGTGTTGATGATGGTGAAGAGCGAGGGCTCGCGCTCCATCTGCTCCATCGAGATGCCGCGGCCGATGCGGGCGATCTCGATGCCATCGAGATTGCGCTGCCGGCCGAGCGAATAGACGTGGAAGACCTTGTCGGTCAGCGTCACCAGGTCCGACAGGCAGTCGAGATGGCGAACGGAGGCGTGGATGTCGACCGGCTCGACGGGATAGCCGCCCGTTGTATGGATGATGTCGTAGGACTGGGCGAGCTTCACCAGCTTGCGGAAATCCTCCTGATTGCCGGCGCGCCGGCCGCCGTCGCGGTCGGCGACGAAGGGGGCAGAAGCGATCTGCGCAAAGACGAGATTGTTGCCGCCGATCTCCACATTGCGCAGGGGGTTGCGCGCATGCATCGTGAAGGCCGGCGGGACGGAAGACATCATATCCAGGATGAGGCCGCGGTCGAAGCGCACGCGGTCCGTACCGGGCGTCACGTCCGCGCCGGCCGCCTTCATGCGCTCGCGGGCCTCCGGCAGGATGATGTCCATGCCGATCTCTTCTAGGATGGCGAGCGAGGCCTGATGGACGGCCTCCAGCGCATCCTCGGAAAGCACCGCGGAGGGGGCCGTCGTGTTGACGAGATTGAGATATTTCGATGTGGTCCGCGGCCGGCGGGTGCGCTCTGCACTGCGCCCGCCGCTGCGGCGCCGGCGCTCGACGGGCGCCTCGGATGCCTCCGGTTGTTCGAGGTGATTTTCGAGTTTGATCACGTCGCCCATGTGCAGCGCAGCCCTGGTCTGGTTTGCCTCTTGCCCTTGTTGCACATCTTGCACGCGCGTGCCTCCGCCATTTGCGACAGCGAAATGCCCTGGTGGATAAGCAGTCGTGTCGAAGCGCATTTTCGGAACACGCCTGCCCGGATGCATGACTTCCGGCAACGAACGGTTAACCATCCGTTCAAGGATTGATGATACTCCCCGAGGGGTATGAATCTCTCCCTCCGTGCCGCTTTGGGGAGCAACTGGCGTGGCTGAATCTCAAGACGAATTGCTGGTGGCGGCCTGTGCGCGCGTTCGCGAACACCTGCACCCGGCATACGTCAAAAGCAGCGAATTGCGTTATCTGGCGGTGAACGAGGCCTATGCCCGCCTGTTCGGCCATAGCGCTGCGGAGATGATCGGGCTGACCAGCGAGGAAATCGGCGAGACGCCGGGGCATGGCGACCGGGACGATCCGGAGCGCCGCTGCCTGATCTTCGGAAATCCCGAGCGGGCCCGCTATCTGCATCCGTTCGGCGGCGGCAGTTTCGATATCGCCATGAAACGCGAGCGGATCTCTGCGACCCTCTCGGTGCTTGTCGGCCTCTTTACGCCGTCGGTCGAAGCGCTGGCCGCCACGGTCGGCGTGGTCGCCAATGCGAATTGTGCCGGAGGGGTGTCGGTGGATGACCTGGCCCCGGATCGGGGCGAGACCGCCACCGATCATGTGGAGCACGCGCTCGACGCGCTCGGCGCCGGGGTCGCCGTCTTCGGTGCCGACAACCGGCTGCGTTATGCCAACCGCAGCATGCGGGAATTCTACCATGTGCTCGTTGGTGAATTTGCCGATGGACCCGTCAGTCTTGCCGCGCTCACGCGTGCGCTGCACGACATCGAGGTGGGACGCACATCGGAGGCGGAGTGCGAGCGCTGGGTGGCGGCGCGGCTCGCCAGCTATGATCTGCCACTGCATGAATGTGTCGTCCGCCTCGCTGGTGGCTGGACGCGCCTCGTCACCCAGCGTCGGCCCGATGGCACGCTCGTTGCGCTGCGCATCGACGTGACGGCGCTGAAGGAAAGCGAAGGACGCCTCAAGCAGCATTCGCAGGAGATCAGTCTCTATCGGGCGCTGCTCGACGAGCTACCGGTCGCAAGCTTCATGCGCGACGAAAACCAGCGCATGATCTTCGCCAACCGCGCCTATGTCGCCTTGACGGGCCGGCAGCCGGAAGAGCTGCTCGGCCTCACCACGCTCGATATGTATCCGGAGCAGGGTGAGGAATTCCACGCGCAGAACCAGAAGGTGCTCGATACCGGCGAACTGCTCGAGACCGAGATCGAATACATCCGGCCGGACGGCTCGGTGCTGCCGACGATCTCGCGGCTCTACCGGGTCACCACGCTCGACGAGAAGAGCTATCTCATCGGCTCGATCACCGACACCACGGTGCTGAAGAAGCGTGAAAGCCAGCTCATCGAGGCCCAGCGGCAGGCGGAAGCCGCCAGGGCGGACATCGAGAGTATCGTCGAATCGCTGCCGGTCGGCATCGTCGTCGTCGACGAGACCGGCAATATCGAACTGGTGAACGGTGCCTTCGAGGAGTTGTGGGGCGGCGCGTTGCCGCCGGTGAAGGGGCGCCCGCTGGATGATCTCCTGCGCTTCCAGCAGGCACAGGGCGGCATCAGCGGGGAGGACGGCCCGCATGCCGAGGGGTATGCGGCCTGCATTTCAGGCATCCGCGCCGGCGAGACGCCGGTGCGCGAGGTCGCCTATGCCAATGGCCGGACGGTGATCGAGGCCGGCTGCGCAATTTCCGGCGGCCGCTGCCTTCTGACCTATATCGACATTACGGAGCGGCGCGAGCGCGAGCGCGAGGTACTGGAAACCCGCAGTGCCCTTGAAGAGGTCGGCAGCCTCGTCAAGGATGCGGTCTCCTCGATGAGTCAGGGCCTCCTCATCATTGAAGATGGTGTGGTGGTTCTCTCCAACGAGGCGCTGTCGAAGATGATCGCCATGCCGAGCGAACTCCTGCAGCCGGGTGCGCTCGTCAAGGATGTGCTGCAAAGCAACATCGATCGCAACATTACCGGCTTCCTCGGCGAAGAACCGGTCGATGCCAGCCAGTTCGGGACGATCCTCTTCACCGGCAAGCCTGCTTCGCTGACGATCTTCAGCGGCTACCAGCGCTGGCTGCGTCTCGACGTGACCCCGACCAGCCGCGGCCGTGACGTCATGGTCTTTTCGGACATCACGGATCTCAAGAGCCGCGAAGACGAACTGCGCCGCCTCGTCACGCGCGCCGAGATGGCCGACAAGGCGAAGTCGGAATTCCTTGCCAATATGAGCCATGAAATCCGCACGCCGATGAACGGCGTGCTCGGCATGGCGGAACTGCTTGCGAAATCGAACCTCGACACGCGGCAGAAGACCTTCATCGATATCATGGTGAAGTCCGGCAATGCGCTTCTCACCATCATCAATGACATCCTCGATTTCTCGAAGATCGATGCCGGCCAGATGACGCTGCGCGCCGTCAGCTTCAACCCGGTGGAGGCGATCGAGGACGTGGCGACGCTGCTGTCGACGAAGGCAGCGGAGAAGGATATCGAGCTCGTCGTGCGCGGCGCGGCCAGCATGCCGGCGGTGGTGATGGGGGACGCCGGCCGCTTCCGCCAGATCGTCACCAACCTCGTCGGCAATGCCGTCAAGTTCACCGATCGCGGCCACGTTCTCATCGACCTCTCCTCGCAGATGGGTGGAGACGGCAAGGTGGAGATCATCATCCGTGTCGAGGATACGGGGGCAGGCATTCCGGCCGAGAAGATGGAATCGATCTTCGAGAAGTTCTCGCAGGTCGATGCGTCTTCGACCCGTCGCCATGAGGGCACCGGCCTCGGTCTTGCGATTACCGACGGGCTGACGCGCCTCTTCGGCGGTACGCTGACGGCGACCAGCGAGGTCGGCAACGGGTCGGCCTTTACGGTGCGCCTGCCGATGACGCTTGCTGTTGCCGCCCTGCCGGCCCGCATCGTGCCGGCCAAGGCGCCCGGTGCGCGCATTCTTGTCGTCGATGGGCACGATCTCTCCCGCAAGGCTTCGCACGACATGCTGCTCGATTGGGGTTTCGACGCGACCGCCGTCGGCTCCGAGACGGAAGCGCTTGCCGTTCTTGCGGCCGCTGGCGACATGGGCGTGTCGGTCGATGCGATCCTGCTCGACTACCACCCCGACCGTGCGCCCGATTTCGTGCAAACACTGCGGGAAGGCGCCCCGACCGCCGGCACCGCAGTGATCGTGCTCACCTCGATGAACCTTTCGGCCGAGGACAAGTTGCTCTCCTCGCCGGATATCCAGGCCCATCTCATGAAGCCCGTGCGGGCCGATCTGCTGCGGGAGACGGTATCCGAGGTGCTGCGGGCGACACGGGGAATGAAGGCGCCGACGCAAGGCGTGACCGAAGGCAAGGTCCTGCCGCTACGCCCGCTTGCGGCCTCTCCCGAGGTCACGGCTGCTGATGATGAAGTCATCGATGTCCTCGTGGCCGAGGACAACGAGGTCAACCAGATCCTCTTCACCCAGATGCTGATGGCCTGCGGCCTGCGCTTCCGGCTGGTGGAGAACGGGCAGGAGGCGGTGGATGTTTTCCGCGCGTCGCACCCCGGCATGATCCTGATGGACATCTCCATGCCTGTCATGGACGGGTTGCAGGCAAGCCGTGCGATCCGCGCGATCGAAAGCGGCTCCGGCCGCCGCGTGCCGATCGTCGCCGTCACCGCCCATGTGCTCGATGGCGACCGCGAGGAATGCCTTGCGGCGGGTATGGACGATTATCTGACGAAGCCGATCAGTATCGAGAAGCTGGAAGAAAAGCTCGACCGCTGGCTGAAGCGCAGCGGCAGGGAAGCCGTGACGGGCACGCTGTCCTGACGGCTCAGGTTGCCGGCCTTTCCCCACACAGCATTTCACGCTTTCCGGCGAAACCCGGGCGGCGCTCCACGACGAAGCCGGCGGCAGCAAGGTTGCGCCGTACGAAACCGGCCGCCGCATAGGTGCCGAAGCGACCGCCCGGAACGGTCAGGCGGAAAACCGCGGCCATCAGCTCGGCCGACCACATGTCGGGATTGCGTGCAGGCGCGAAGCCGTCGAGAAACCAGGCGTCAAACGGCGTCGTCTCGCTCTCGAGGCTTTCGATGGCCGCGCCGCAGACCACGGTGAGGCGGACGCCGGGGGCAAGGTCGATCTCGACACGTCCGTCCGGCGCCTCCGGCCATTTCTCGGCAAGGATTTTACGTTCGTGTTCGATTTCCGGCCAATGCGCGAGCGCCCGGGCGATATCCGCGCGCGCCATCGGAAACCGCTCGAAGGAGGTGAAGTGGAGGCTTGCGCCTTCCGGCGCGGTCCCGCGCCACTGCCGCCAGGTCTCGCAGAGGTTGAGGCCGGTGCCGAAGCCGAGTTCGGCAATGCGGAACGGTTCCGTCCGCCGCCAGCGGTCCGGCAGGCCATTGCCGGCAAGGAAGACGTGGCCACATTCCAGCCGGCCGTCGCTGCGGCAATAAAAGTGGTCGTCAAAGGCCCGGGAATAGGGCATATCGCCGTCGTGCCAGTCGAGGGCGGCTTCGGTCTGCGGCGCGTTTTCAGGATTGTGGTCAGCCATGTCGAATGCCGATAATCGCGGGAAGGCCGCCGGTCAACCGGCCGTGGACCTCATCGTCGTCGGCGGCGGGGTGATGGGCCTGTGGACCGCGCTTTTTGCCGCCCGGCAGGGCCTCTCGGTGCACCTTGCCGAGCGCCGGACGATCGGGGCCGGTGCGAGCGGCGGCGTGCTCGGCGCGCTGATGCCGCACCTGCCGGATCGCTGGAACGCCAAGAAGGCCTTCCAGTTTGCCGCTCTGGTCTCGCTCGAAGCGGAGATCGCGGCGCTGGAGGCCGAGACCGGGCTTTCCGCCGGTTACCGCCGCTCGGGCCGCCTCATTCCTCTTTCGAAGCCGCACAATCGTGCCATTGCAATCGGCCATGCGCAGGACGCATTGTCCGCCTGGGCTATGCCTGATCGAACCTTCGCCTTCGAGGTGCTGGATGCCCCCCTCGTCGCCGGATGGCCGGCCGAGGTCGCGATGGTCTCGGGGCTCGTTCATGATCATCTTGCTGGTCGCCTGGCGCCGCGTGCACTGCTCGCCGTGTTACGGGCTGCTCTTGCGCGCCTGCCGAAGGTGACGATCTGTGAAGGCGCTGGACTTCAGGCACTGGATCCTGCCACCGGCGTCGCCTGTTTCGAGGACGGAACTAGCCTTGCCTTCGGCCATTGCGTGCTGGCAGCTGGCGTCGAGACCTTTGCCTTGCTTGCCCCTCTTGCTCTTCCGTTGGCAAGGCCGATGGGGAGCGCTGTGAAGGGGCAGGCGGCGTTGCTTCGGGCTTCTGTCGATCCGGCGCTGCCGGTGATCTTTGCTGACGGGCTCTATATCGTGCCGCATGAAGATGGTCTGGTTGCGATCGGCAGCACCAGCGAGAACAGCTTCTCCGATCCTTCAGGCACCGACGGCCTTCTGGACGCGCTGATCGCCAAGGCGCGGCAGACGGCTCCGGTTCTGGCAGAGGCGCCGGTCGTGGAGCGCTGGGCAGGGCTGCGGCCAAAGGCGATCGGCCGGGAGCCGATGGTGGGGCGGCATCCCGATCATCCGAATGTCAGCCTGATGACCGGGGGCTTCAAGGTGAGCTTCGGCCTGGCGCATGAACTGGCGCGCACTGTGGTGGACGAAATTGAGGGCGGCACGCTTCGCGTACCGCCCTCCTTCACCGTCGCGGCCCACTTCGAGGAAGCCGGACGGACCTGACCGTGCCTTACATCCAGTAGGGCGGCACGCCGTAATAGTCGTGAATCACCTTGCCGTTGCGGCGGTTCCAGTCGTATTCAGCATCGCTTTCATAGTGCGGCGCGCGCTCGACCTGGTCCTTCGTCACATCGACGCGGTAGCCGCCGAGGCCTTCGTCATAGTTCAGCTTCGCCCAGGGCAGGGGATAGTGGTCCTGGCCGAGGCCGAGGAAACCGCCGAAGCTGAGTACCGCGTAGGAGACGTGACCGCTGCGCTTGTCGAGGATCAGGCGCTCTACCGAGCCGATATGCTTGCCGTCGGCCCCGTAGACACTCGTTCCCTCCACCTTGTCGCTGGCGATCAGATCCTGGGTTTCGCGAATGTTTGCATCCTGCATGGCCATAGGTGTTTCTCCTTGCTTGTGATGGACAGGAAACGGGCCAAGGCGGTAATGGTTCCTTATGAGGGTATGCATCGGATCCAATTCGGCTTCCGGCCGTCCGCTGCACCGGTGCCGTCCATTGTCGAGGTGATCGAATGACTGAGAAGACCTATCCGCGCGACCTGATCGGCTACGGCCGCACGCCTCCCAAGGTTCGCTGGCCGGGTGATGCCAACATCGCCGTGCAATTCGTCATCAATTACGAGGAGGGCGGCGAAAGCTGCCTGCTGGACGGCGACCCGGCATCGGAGAACCTGCTCTCGGAAATCGTCGGCGCGCAGCCCTGGCCGGGGCAGCGTAACCTCAACATGGAATCGATCTACGAATATGGCTCGCGCGCCGGCTTCTGGCGCCTGCATCGCCTGTTCACCAGCCGCAACGTCACGACCACCGTCTATGGCGTGACGCTTGCCATGGCGCGCAATCCGGAAGCCGTCGCCGCCATGAAGGAAGCCGGCTGGGAAATCGCCAGCCACGGCTATCGCTGGCTGGAATACAAGGACTTTTCCGAAGAGAAGGAACGCGAGCACATTCGCGAGGCCGTGCGCCTGCACAAGGAGCTGACCGGCTCCCACCCGCTCGGCATGTACCAGGGCAAGCCCTCCGACAACACGCTGCGTCTCGTCATGGAGGAGGGCGGTTTCGTCTATTCCTCCGATTCCTACGCCGACGACCTGCCGTATTTCGTGCCGGGTCTCGATGGCGAACCCTTCCTGATCATCCCCTATACGCTCGAAACCAATGACATGCGCTTTGCGACGCCGCAGGGCTTCAATGCCGGCGACCAGTTCTTCAACTACCTGAAGGACGCCTTTGACGTGCTCTACCAGGAAGGTGCGGAAGGCAGCCCGAAGATGCTGAACATCGGCCTTCATTGCCGGCTGGTCGGCCGTCCGGGCCGTGCCGCGGCGCTTGCCCGCTTCGTCGACTACGTGCTCGGCCACGAGAAGGTCTGGATCCCGCGCCGCATCGACATCGCGCGCCACTGGATCGAGAATCACCACCCGTCGAAGGCGAAGGGCGCATGATCGACCGCGCCGATTTCCTCGCCCGCTTCGGCGGCGTCTTCGAGCACTCGCCTTTCATCGCCGAGCGTGCGCTGGATGCCGGCACCGTTGCCTTGCCGCTGACGGCAGAGGGCGTGCATGCCGTGCTGGCGGCGGCATTCCGCAGGGCGAGCAAGGCCGAGCAGCTCGGCGTGCTGCGCGCCCATCCGGATCTTGCGGGCAAGCTGGCGATTGCGGGCGAGTTGACGGAGGACAGCCGCAACGAGCAGGCCGGTGCCGGCCTCGACCGGCTTTCCCCGGCCGACCACGCCCGCTTCACCGAACTCAACACCGCCTATATGGAAAAGTTCGGCTTCCCCTTCATCATCGCGGTGAAAGGGCTTACCAAGGACGACATCCTTGCCGCCTTCGAAGCCCGTATCGGCAATGCGACGGCGGTGGAATTCGAAACCGCGAAGAAACAGGTGGAGCGCATCGCGCTTCTCAGACTGACCGCTGCCCTCCCCGGAGAATGAACATGCCCGACCACCAAAGACCGCCCTTCCTCTCCCCGGGAGGGCTGTCTCATGGCTGAGAAACTGACGATCCGGCCGTTGACCCAGGAAGCCTTCGCCCCCTTCGGCACGGTGATCGAGGCTGATCCCGCCACGATGCGCCATATCAACGGCGGCAACACGGAGCGCTACCATGCGCTTGCCGAGGCCGAGGCCGTCGGCGAAGATGCGAAGGTCATCATCAACCTTTTCCGCGGCAGCCCGCGGCGCTTCCCCTACGCCGTCGACATGATGGAGCGCCACCCTTTCGGCAGCCAGAGCTTCTCGCCGATCGACAACCGGCCCTGGCTGGTGGTGGTGGCGGAGGACGAGGGTGGCAAGCCGGGCCGGCCGCAGGTCTTCCGCGCCGGCGGGCGGCAGGGCATCAACTATCGCCGCAACGTCTGGCATCACCCGCTGATGACCCTGGATGCGGTGAGCGATTTCCTCGTCGTCGATCGCCTCGGCGGCGGCGTCAATCTGGAAGAGTTCTTTTTCGACGAGCCCTTCATCATCGAGCACCCTTGAGGGAACCATGAGCAAGCCCGGCCGCCTCACGACCCATGTCCTCGACACCGCACTCGGCAAGCCCGCCGCGGGTCTCGCGATCGATCTGTTCTGGATAGAGAACGGCGAGCACCAGCACATCGTGCGTGCGGTGACGAACAGCGACGGCCGCGTCGATGCCCCGCTGGTCGAGGGCGTCGGCTTCATGGCTGGCACCTACGAGCTGGTGTTCCACGCCGGTGACTATCTGCGCGCGGCGGGGGCGGATGTCAGCGAACCCGCCTTCCTTGACCGCATCCCGCTCCGCTTCGGCGTCGCCGATCCGTCGAGCCACTATCACGTCCCGCTGCTGCTCTCGGCCTACAGCTACTCGACCTATCGCGGCAGCTAGAGCAATGTCCGGCCGAAGCGGGATCGCTTCGGCGTCGGACAATGCGTTAGAGCGTCGCCTTCATGGGTTTGCCGGCCACGTAGGTCTCGCGCACTGCCCGGTCGTCGCCGAGCGTCTGGAGCAGGAAGAGTTCGTCCGTCAGCGAGCGAACCACTTCCATCTTCAGCGCCATGGCGGGCGTTGCGGCGGCGTCCAGCACCACGAAGTCGGCGTCCGTGCCGGCGTCCAGCGTGCCGATGCGGTCTTCCAGCGACAGCGCCTCGGCATTGCCGAGCGTCATATGGTAGAAGCTCTCGAACGGGTTCAGCCGCTCGCCGAGCAATTGCTGGATCTTGTAGGCTTCGTCCATCGTCTTCAGCATGGAATAGCTCGTGCCGCCGCCGACATCCGTCGCGACGCCGATGCGTACCGGCTTTTCCCGGCGCGACAGCGCCTTGAGGGGAAAGAGGCCGGAGCCGAGGAAGAGGTTGGAGGTGGGGCAGTGCACCGCGACGGCGCCCGCCTCGCTCATCGCGTCCGCCTCGCGTTCGGAGAGATGGATACAATGGCCGAACAGGCTTTTCGGGCCGAGCAGACCGTATTTCGCATAGACATCCGTATAGTCGATCGCGTCCGGATAGAGTTCGCTGGTGAAACGGATCTCGTCGTGGTTTTCGGAAAGGTGCGTCTGGATATGGAGGTCCGGGAACTCGCGGGCCAGAGCCGCCGCCATCTCCATCTGTGCCGGCGTCGAGGTGATCGCGAAGCGCGGGGTGATGGCGACATGGTTGCGGCCCTTGCCGTGCCATTCGGCGATCACGGCGCGCGTCTCGTCATAGCCCATTTCGGGTGTGTCGAGCAGGCCCTGCGGCGCGTTGCGGTCCATCATCACCTTGCCGCCCACCATGCGCATGCCGCGCTTCAGTGCCTCGGCGAAATAGGCGTCGGCGGAAGCCTTGTGCACGGAGCAATAGGCAACCGCGGTCGTCGTGCCGTGGCGGATCATCTCGTCGTAGAAGTGGCGGGCGATGCGGGCGGCATGCGTGCTTTCGACAAAACGGCACTCTTCCGGGAAGGTATAGGTGTTCAGCCATTCCAGCAGGTTCGCGGCATAGGAGCCGATCACCTGCATCTGCGGGAAATGCAGGTGCGTGTCGATGAGGCCCGGCAGGATGAGGTGCGGGCGATGATCGATCTCCTCCACGTCGGCGGGCGTGCTGGCGCGCAGGTCCGCGTAGGGGCCGACGGCGGTGATCTTCCCGTCCTCCACCAGCAGGCCGCCGTCTTCCTCGTAACGATAGCTTGCGGCATCGTCGATCGCGACCGGGCGGCGGTGGAAGGAGAGCAGGCGCCCGCGGATGAGGGTTTTCGTCATGGCGGTCAGCTTCCTTCTGCTGCGGTTTCGAACCAGGCGGCGATGAGGGCCCGCTCTTCCGCCGTCATGCCGGTGACGTTGCCCGGCGGCATGGCGTGGCTGCGCCCCGCCTGCAGATAGATCTCGCGGGCGTGGAGGGCAATCGCCGTTTCGCTTTCGAGCACGACATCTTTCGGCGCCGCGCGCAGACCTTCCCAGACGGGTTCGGCGGCATGGCACATCGAACAACGGGTGGAGACGAGATCGCGCACCGCCGGGAAATGCCCGTTCGAAGCGAAACGCTCTACGGAGGAGGGCAGGCCGGCCTCGGCGCTTTCGCGGGTCAGCACCTTCGGCACGGTGGAAAGCCACATGACGAGGAGGAAGAGGAGTGCGGTGACGAGCCAGGTCCAGGTGGGTTTGCCCTTGCGGGCATGGGTCGTGTTGAACCAGTGCCGGATCGTCACGCCCATCAGGAAGACCAGCGCGGCGATGATCCAGTTGAAGGCCGTCGCGAAGGCGAGCGGATAGTGGTTCGACAGCATGAAGAAGATGACGGGCAGCGTGAGGTAGTTGTTGTGCGTGGAGCGCTGCTTGGCGATGACGCCGTATTTCGGATCAGGCGTGCGTCCGGCGATGAGGTCGGCGACGACGACGCGCTGGTTTGGCATGATGATGAAGAACACGTTGGCCGACATGATCGTCGCCGTGAAGGCACCGAGATGGAGGAAGGCGGCCCGGCCGGTGAAGACCTGCGTGTAACCCCAGGCCATGGCGACGAGGATGCCGTAGAGAACGAGCATCAGACCCCAGGTGTTCCTGCCGAGCGGGGACTTGCAGAGAAGGTCGTAGAGGATCCAGCCGAGCGCCAGCGAGGCGAGCGAGATGAGGATGGCGACCGGCGTCGAGACGTCGAGCACTGAGCGATCGACGAGGAAGAGGTCGGCGCCGCCGTAGTAGACCAGACAGAGCAACGCGAAACCGGAAAGCCAGGTCGCGTAGCTTTCCCATTTGAACCAGGTGAGGTGCTCGGGCATCTGGGCCGGTGCGACCAGATATTTCTGGATGTGATAGAAGCCGCCGCCGTGCACCTGCCATTCCTCGCCATAGGCGCCGGCCGGCAGATGCGGCCGCTTCACGAGGCCGAGATCGAGCGCGATGAAGTAGAAGGACGAACCGATCCAGGCGATGGCGGTGATGACGTGCAGCCAGCGGACCGCGAAGGTCAGCCATTCCCAGGCGATGGCGTATTCATACATCGGTGCGCTCCCTCATCGTCGTTTTGCAAGGCGCACATTGCGCAAGAATCGCGGGCGAGGAAAGGGGGCGGCCTACCGGCGGTTTCCATGCCCGCCCCGAGCCGGGTTTCAGGGTGTAGTGCTCACACCGCCGTCGGCATTGTCGCCAGGATCCAGTCGCGGAAGGCGCGAATCTTCAGGATGTTGCGGCGGTTTTCCGGATAGGCGAGCCAATAGTCGCGGCCGTCGTTGCAGGTCAGCGTGAAGGGTTGATAGAGCTGGCCGGCGGCGACCTCCGCCCGGAAGTGGCCGGGATTGAGGATTGCGACGCCTTGGCCGGCCATCGCCACCTGCGCGTCGATCGTCTGCACGCCGAGCTCGTTCGGGGGGAACCGTTCGAGGCCCGGGTTGTCGATGCCGGCCGCGGAAAACCAGGTGCGCCACCAGATGTCCAGCGGGCTGATGATCGGTAGCTTCAGGAGGTCGGCCGGCTCATTTATGCCGCCGATCGTCTCGGCCAGTGCCGGGCTCAGCATGGGGGCGAAGTCCATGCGCATGACGCGGTGGCAGGTGAGGCCCGGCCAGTCGCCCTTGCCCCAGCGGATCGAGACATCCGCCTCTTCCCGGGCAAAGTCAATCAGGTCCTGTGACGTGGAAAGCCGGACGGCGATGGTCGGATGCTTGAGCTGGAAGTCGCCGAGCGTGCGGCTCAGCCATTGCGTGGCGAAGGTGGGCGTCGAGTGGATGTGCAGCTTCTGCTCGGCCGCGCCGCGCAGGTCCGCCACCGCTTCGGCGAGTTTCGTCAGCCCCTCGGCTACCTTCGGCGCCAGTCGCTCGCCGGCCTCGCTCAGGATGACCTGCCTTGGCTGGCGCAGGAACAGCGTCTCGCCGAGCGTCTCCTCCAGGAGCTTGATCTGGTAGCTGACCGCGGTCTGCGTCATGCCCAGTTCGTCGCCGGCGCGGGTGAAGCTGGCATGCCGGGCGGCCGCCTCGAAGACGCGGAGCGCATTGAGCGGGAAGTTGCGCGACATCTTCAAGGCTGAGTTCTCTTTATGGGTGCAGACGAAGCTTCGATTGGAATTCCATCATTTTTGCGCGCATCCTGCAAGCAATGGATTGGGATTTACGAGGTTTTACCATGGCATGCATCGTCAACGAGGCCCCGATGGCACATCTGCCGTTTCGCAAGGAAGGCCTTTGGCATAAGCTCTCCCGTGTCTTTCATTGGCGGCAGCACAGACGTCGCCCCCGCCTCGATCCGTGCGAGCTTTCCGACTACATGAAGCGCGATCTCGGTTTTCTCGACGGTCGTGGCTAGTCCGCCGTGGGTGCGCTGTCCCTATGCCGCCACGCGGCAAAGGCAAGCAGCACTTCCGAAGTGGTCATGGCGGCGATGACCTCCGGGCGCTTGTCGTCTACCTCTGTGCCGCCGATTGGCAGAACCAGCCGGTCGGCCGCGCCTCGGTCGATGCCCTGTCGTTCCAGATGGTGCAGGAAGGAGGCGCGTTTCGACTTCGATCCGACCATGCCGACATAGGCAAGGTCGGTGCGGGCAAGCGCTTCCTGCCCGATCAGGAAATCCAGCGCATGGTCATGGGTGACGATGACGATGGCCGAACCCGGCGGAACATCGGCGACAAGCGCTTCCGGCAGGGCGGCGAGGCGATGGTGCACCTCGGAGGTGAGCTGGTCGAGCTCGCTCTGGCGTGCCTCCACGACGAAGACGTTGAGCGGCAGCATGGTCAGTGCATCCGACAGTGCCCGGCCGACGTGACCGGCACCGAAGATCCAGACCTGCGGCTTCCGCCGCTCCTCTTCCGCAAGGCGCGCGTCGAGGGTCCGGCGGGCCGCCTCGTCGGCGATGGTGAAGGCGAGTTCGACACGCCCGCCGCAACACTGGCCGATCTCGGGCCCGAGCGGGATATCGAGTCTTGCCTCACCGCCGGCACCCGCCAGCATCTTGCGGGCATTCTCGATCGCGTCATATTCAAGCTGGCCACCGCCGACTGTGCCGTGAATTTCGGTCGGCGCAACCAGCATGAACGTGCCTTCGTCGCGTGGGGTCGACCCGCTCGCCGCCGTGATCTCGACGATGACGATGCGGTGCTCCCGGGCGAGAAAGCCCTCCAGACTGTCCTGCAGAAAGTTCATGTCATCCTTCTTCGACGGCCCCTGGCCGTCCGATGGCCGATACACGCGTTTCGGGCGTGTGTGGCCTCTGGCGGAGCAAGGCGCTCCGCCGCCGGTGATCTGTGGGCATAGCGGGTGCCCAGCATGTCCGTTTCTATTGGGCGGTCCAGCCGCCATCCACCGATATATGGGTGCCGTTGATCGATTTTGCCGCATCGGAGGCGAGGAAGAGCGCGATGGCCGCGACTTCGTCGACCCCGACGAATTCCTTGGTCGGCTGGAACTTCAACATGACATCGGACTTCACCTGGGCTTCGCTGATGCCGCGGGCCTTGGCCGTGTCGGGGATCTGCTTTTCGACGAGCGGTGTCAGCACATAGCCGGGGCAGATGGCGTTGACGGTGATGCGGTTCTCGGCGACTTCCAGCGCGACGGTCTTCGTCAGGCCCATGATGCCGTGTTTGGCCGTCACATAGGCGGATTTGAACGGCGAGGCGACGAGGCCGTGCGCCGAGGCGACATTTATGACGCGGCCCCAGCCCTTACGCTTCATGTGCGGAATGGCGGCGCGGATCGTGTGGAAGGAGCTGGAAAGGTTGATCGCGATGATCTGGTCCCATTTCTCCACCGGAAAATCCTCGATCTTCTCGACGTGCTGGATGCCGGCATTGTTGACGAGGACATCGACGCCGTCGAACTCTTCCACGGCCGTCTGGATGAGGTCGGAGATCTCGTGCGGCTTCGTCATGTCGGCGGGGTGGTAGAGCACGCGCCCCTTGCCGAGGCCGTCGAGCTTTGCGCGGGTTGCCTCGATCTCGTCCTTTGCGCCGAAACCGTTGATGACGACATTGGCGCCGCTTTCGGCGAAGGCGGTGGCAATGGCAAGGCCGATGCCGCTGGTGGAGCCCGTTACGACGACGCTTTTCATGCTTGCTGTCTCCCGATCATGCTGCGTTGCGGTAGCCTACGCCTAAAACTCGCGCGATGACAATTGCGTTTTCCGCGCGGTACAGTCCCGCTGAAAGCAGAGCATGGCTTGCGTTTTGTTTTCCTTTGACATTCGTTTTAGTATCGTATTGAAGATTCCGAAGGGTCTGGGAGCGACCTGCAGCTGGGAGGAAAAGATGGGCGGATATGTTCTCGCGATCGATCAGGGCACGACATCGAGCCGGGCGATCGTCTTCGACGGTAGCCAGAAGGTCGTCGGTTCCGGCCAGAAGGAATTCACGCAGCATTTTCCGCAATCCGGCTGGGTCGAGCATGATCCGGAGGAAATCTGGGACAGCGTCGTCTGGTCCGTCAAGGCCGCGTTGAAGAAGGCGGGCCTTGCCGCTTCCGATATTTCCGCCATCGGCATCACCAACCAGCGCGAGACTGTCGTCGTGTGGGAGCGCGAGAGCGGCAAGCCGATCCACAACGCCATCGTCTGGCAGGACCGCCGCACCGCCTCCTATTGCGAGAAGCTGAAGAAGCAGGATCTCGAAAAGACCTTCACCCGGAAGACAGGCCTGCTGCTCGACCCCTATTTTTCCGGCACGAAGCTTTCCTGGATGCTCTCCAACGTGAAGGGCGCGCGGGCGCGGGGCGCCAAGGGCGATCTCTGCTTCGGCACGATCGACACGTTCCTGATCTGGCGGCTGACCGGCGGCAAGTCCCATGTCACCGACGCCACCAATGCCAGCCGTACGCTGATGTACAACATCGGCACGAACGCCTGGGACGAGGAGTTGCTCGACATCCTGCGCGTGCCCAAGGCCATGCTGCCCGACGTGCTGGACTGCGCCGCCGATTTCGGCGTGACGGAGAAGACCCTGTTCGGCGCGGAAATCCCGATCCTCGGCGTTGCCGGCGACCAGCAGGCGGCCACCATCGGTCAGGCCTGCTTCGAGCCGGGCATGATGAAGTCGACCTACGGTACCGGATGCTTCGCGCTGCTCAACACCGGCACGGACATGGTGCGCTCGAAGAACCGCCTGCTCACCACCATCGCCTACCGGCTCGACGGCGAAACGACCTATGCGCTGGAAGGCTCGATCTTCATCGCCGGTGCGGCCGTGCAGTGGCTGCGCGACGGGCTGAAGGTCATCAAGGCCGCGCCCGACACCGGCGAGCTTGCCGCCAAGGCCGATCCGACGCAGAACGTCTATCTTGTGCCCGCCTTTACCGGCCTCGGTGCGCCGCACTGGGATCCGGATGCCCGCGCTGCCATCTACGGCATGACGCGCAACACGGGGCCGGCGGAATTCGCCCGCGCCGCGCTCGAGGCCGTCTGCTACCAGACGCGCGACCTGCTCGACGCCATGCACAAGGACTGGAAGGCGAACGGCAAGGAAACGGTGCTGCGCGTCGATGGCGGCATGGTCGCATCCGACTGGACCATGCAGCGCCTCGCCGACATCCTCGATGCTCCCGTCGATCGCCCGACCATCCTGGAGACCACGGCCCTCGGCGCCGCGTGGCTCGCCGGCCAGCGCGCGGGCGTGTGGCCGGACCGCAAGGGGTTCGCCAAGTCCTGGGCGCGGGACACGCGTTTCGAGCCTCAAATGGACGAGAAGACCCGTGCGGTGAAGATCAAGGGCTGGAAGGATGCGGTTCGGCGAACGCTGAGCGACAGGTAGGCATTCCTGCCGAAGCCGGCATGCTCTCGATACGGGCGGCCTTTCGGTGCGGCGCCTCCAGATGCTATGGCCATGGCATGCAGCTATCCTCTCCCACCGTCGAAGGCCGATCCTGCGGTTCGTGCACGCTCTGTTGTCGTTTGCCCGAGATCGACCTGTTCGACAAACCGGCCAACGCGTGGTGCACGCATTGCGTCGAAGGGGCGGGCTGTTCCATCTATGCCGACCGCCCCTCGGTCTGCCGGGACTTCCTCTGCCTCTGGATGGTCGACGAAACGCTTGGGGACGAGTGGGAGCCAGCCCGCGCGCACATGATGATCTATCGGCAGGGGCCGCAGATGACGGTCCTCGTCGATGTGGATCACCCGGACATCTGGCGAAGCGAACCCTACCACACGCAATTGCGTCAATGGGCGCGTGAGGCCGAGCGCTCGGGCGGCTATGTCATCGTCTTCTGGCGCGACGACGTGTTCAAGATCTGATCGGCAGCCACGCCCGGTTGTTCGCCCTTGGTGACGGTGCGCTATGGCCTTTGGGTCCGGCGCCCGAAGACGGCGGTTTTCCCGGGTATGGGGGCGGCCTGACGGATTGGAGGCGGTGACGGCTCCTGCCTGCATGCCGTCGGCCCGGGCAGGCGATAATGCGTGTGCGGCACGAAGAGAAGATCGTGCTCCGCGACGATCGCGACCATGCCGTGCGGCAGCGCGAGCGTCGGCAGGTGGTCGTGCATGAAACGATGAAACTCGACGGCGATCAGCGCGTTGAAAACCACCTCTGCATAGGCCACCGGGTCACTCGTCGCCGTTCTCCCGCCCGAGGCCGTGACGCCAGTCGAAAATCCATAGTGGTAGTGATCGCCGCGCGGGATGGCTGCCGCCAGCGCCAGCACATCGTGCATGCCGTCGATCGGAGCGGATTCGAGCGTGTCGAAGGCGCCCTGCCAGGCGCTGCCGACGGCATTGCATTCGCTTGTGATCTCGGCATCGGACTTCGCCAGGAAATCGTAGACCCCGCGATTGTAGAGGCTGATCTCGATGCCCTGGTGGAAACGCTTCGTCGCGTCGACGGCGCGTTCATGCGCCGAGAGATCGAAACCGAGACCGCTGAAGGTTTCGGGCATTCCCGGCTGGTGGCCGGCATGGCGGAAGGCGGCATGCGTCGCCCGCTGGATTTCGCCGGCCTCGTCGCCGATGCGAAGGGTGAAGACGGGATCGAAATTCCGGGTGGGCAGGTCCTTCAGGAGTGCGGTCAGCTGGTCCTTGCCGTTTGCAAAGGCACGGCGATCCACGATCTCTCTGGTGAGGGAGAAAATCCCGGATTTCCAAGCGCGGAACTCATCGATGAGCCTTGCGCGTTCGTTCTCCGCCACCATGGAAAGGGTCTCCGTTTCGACCTTTCCTAGCATTTGTGAATTAAGATATTCCCGGCCCGATTGCGCAAATTTGACGGAACCGGCGCGCGAGACCGGCATTGCCCGTCCGTTTCTTGCCGATGGTCAAAAATATTCCGGTGCGCCCTGTCGGCGGAGCAGCTACTCCTACGTCTATCAACCAATGGGAGATCACCATGCTGTATGCCGTTCTTTGTTACGATGCCGAAAGTGAAGTCAACGCCTGGTCGAAGGAACTCGACGCGCAGGTCATGGCCGATCTCGGTGCGGTCAACCAGCGGTATGCCGAGGCCGGCAAGCTCGGTCCCGTCGCACGGCTGATGCCGACGACGGCGGCCGTCACCGTGCGCAAGGGCGCGACGGACGATATCGTCATGGACGGCCCCTTTGCCGAAACCAAGGAGCAGTTCCTCGGCTTCTTCGTGCTCGACGTGGAGACGCTGGAGGAGGCGATCACCTTCGCCCGCGAGCTTTCCGCGGTCAATCCGGCGAACGGCACCTATGAGGTCCGGCCGTTGCAGTATTTCAATCCGGGAGTACCCATCACATGACAGAGCTTGCCTGGATCGATCTGGCGCTGACCTCGGCACGGCCGCAGGCCATGGGGGCGCTGTTGCGCTATTTCCGTGACCTCGACATGGCGGAGGAGGCCTATCAGGAGGCGTGTCTTCGCGCGCTGAAGACCTGGCCCGACAAGGGCCCGCCGCGCGATCCGGCTGCCTGGCTCATCTTCGTCGGCCGCAACAGCGGTATCGATCAGGTGCGCAAGCGTGCCAAACACCAGCCGCTGCCGCCCGAGGAGGTGCTGTCCGATCTGGAGGATACGGAAAGCGATCTCGCGGACCGGCTGGACGGTGCGCATTACCGCGACGACATTCTCCGCCTGCTCTTCGTCTGCTGCCACAAGGACCTGCCGGCGACGCAGCAGATCGCGCTGGCGCTGCGCATCGTCTCGGGCCTGTCCGTCCGGCAGATCGCCCGTGCGTTCCTCGTCTCGGAGGCGGCGATGGAGCAGCGCATCACCCGTGCGAAGGCAAAGGTGGGTGCCGCCGGCATTCCCTTCGAGACGCCGGATGCGGTGGCGCGGGCCGAGCGGCTCGGCCTTGTCGCCGCGATGATCTATCTCGTCTTCAACGAGGGCTATTCGGCCGGCGCGCCGGACAAGGCGGACACGCCCTTCTGCGCCGAGGCGATCCGGCTGGCACGCCTGCTCCTGAAGCTCTTTCCCGCCGAACCGGAGATCATGGGCCTGACGGCGCTGCTCCTGCTCCAGCACTCGCGGCTTGCGGCCCGTTTCGACGGGGACGGGCAGATCGTCCTGCTGGAGGACCAGGACCGCGCGCTGTGGGACCGGGGCCTGATCGACGAGGCGCTGGTGCTGATCGACAAGGCGATCCGCCACCGGGCACCCGGTGCCTTCCAGATCCAGGCGGCGATCGCCGCGTTGCATGCCCGTGCGAAGACGGCCGGTGAGACGGACTGGCTCGAGATCGACCTGCTCTATCAGACGCTGGAGCGCCTGCAGCCTTCGCCGGTGGTGCGGCTCAACCGCGCCGTCGCCGTTTCCAAGCGGGAAGGGCCGGAGGCGGCGCTGGCGCTGATCGAGCCGCTTGCCGAAAAACTGAACGGCTACTTCTATTTCCACGGCCTGCGTGGCGGTCTTCTGAAGCAGCTCGGCCGTTATGGCGAAGCGCATGAGGCCTTCGACCGCGCCATCGCGCTCGCCACCTCCTCGGCCGAGGCCGCCCATATCCGCCAGCATCTCGACAGCATGCAGCGCGAAAGGGCAGCGGCCGAAAAATAATCCGCTTTCGATGTCGGATTGGTCGCCTGACAGGCGTCCTTGAGACGAACCAGAGAACATACCCAACGAGGAGACAGACATGACCGACGTCGAGATCAAGCCCGCCAACAACCGCGAACTGGTGCTCACCCGCGTTTTGAACGCCACACCCGCGCAGCTCTTCAAGGCCTGGACGACGCCGGAGCTGATGAAGGAGTGGTTCGCGCCAAAACCCTACGAGACGCCGGTCATCGAGATCGAGCCGCGCGACGGCGGCAAGTTCCGCACGGTGATGACCGGCCCGGACGGCTTCCATATGGACAGCACCGGCATCTTCCTGAAGGTGGAGAAGGACAGGCGCATCATTACGACCGATGCCTTCGGCCCCGACTGGAAGCCCACCGAAAAGGCCTTCTTCAGCGCCGAGATCCTGTTCGACGACGCCGGCGACGGCAAGACCCGCTACACCGCGATCGCCCGTCACTGGTCCGTCGAGGATTGCGAGATGCACGAGAAGATGGGTTTCCACGAGGGTTGGGGCCAGGTGGCGACGCAGCTGGAGGCAGTGGCCGCGCGGCTTTGACAGATGTGCGGGGACGGGCGCGCTGCATCCGTTCTCTTCATCTTCGTGAACACACTGTTTCCCGAACGGCCCTTTCAAGCCGCTTGCGCCGGCCATATCTCTGGGCAAATCCCTCTTGCCTGGAACATCCCATGGAACTTGGCCTCTATACATTTGCCGACGTCGATCCGAATGCTGCCGACAAGGGGCGGGAAGGGGAGCGGCGGCTGAAGCATCTCCTGGAAGAGATCGAGCTTGCCGACCAGGTCGGGCTCGACGTCTTCGGGCTCGGCGAACACCACCGGGCGGACTACGCCGCCTCCGCGCCGGCCGTCGTTCTGGCCGCCGCGGCCGCGCGGACCAAGAGCATCCGGCTGACGAGCGCGGTGACGGTGCTGTCCTCGGATGATCCGGTGCGTGTCTTCCAGCAGTTCTCGACGGTCGACCTCATCTCCGGCGGTAGGGCGGAGATCATGGCGGGACGGGGCTCCTTCGTCGAATCCTTCCCGCTCTTCGGCTATGCGCTCGATGACTATGACCGGCTCTTCGAGGAGAAGCTGGACCTGCTTTTGGCGCTCAACGAGAGCGAAACGGTGTCGTGGAACGGGACGATGCGTCCGCCCTTGCCGGGGCTCGGCGTCTATCCGCGCCCCGTGCATGGCCGCATGCCGGTCTGGATCGCCGTCGGCGGCACGCCGCAATCGGTGGCCCGGGCGGGGGCCTATGGGTTGCCACTGGCGCTTGCCATTATCGGCGGTACGCCGTCACGCTATGCACCGCTCTTCGATCTTTACCGCGAGGCTGCCCGCCGTGCGGGTCAGGATGCGGGCAAGCTGAAGACCAGCATCAACGTGCACGGCTTCATCGCCGACACCACAGCCGCTGCGGCCGACACCTTCTACGGTCCGCAGGCCGAGGTGATGAACCGCATCGGCCGCGAGCGCGGCTGGGGGCCGACGAGCCGGGTGCAATTCGACCAGTCGACCGGGCCGGCCGGCCATCTCTTCCTCGGCGATCCCGAGACGGTGGCAAAGAAGATCGCCGATCACCACCGGATCTTCCGCAACGACCGGTTCCTGCTGCAGATGGCGATCGGCCCGATGCCGCATGACGCGGTGCTGCGCGGCATCGAGCTCTACGGCACGAAGGTCGCCCCGCTGGTGCGCGAGATGCTGGCGGATGCAGCAGAGGACGCCGTGGCCGCTTCTGCCTGACAGCGGCGCGCGGGCGTGATAAGAGGCTCGCGAAAGAGAGATGCGATGACCCTGGAAAACGACGAAGACCTCAACGGCCTGAAGGCCATCGGCCGGATCTGCGCCAATGTGCTGCAGCACATGTCGACGGCCATTCAGCCGGGCATGACGACGGCCGAACTCGATCTGATCGGCCGGCGCATGCTGGAGGCGGCGGGCGCGCGTTCGGCGCCGGAAAGCTGCTATGCCTTTCCGGGCGCGACCTGCATCAGCGTCAATGAAGAGGTGGCGCACGGTATTCCGGGCGACCGGGTGATCCGCGACGGCGATCTCGTCAATATCGACGTTTCCGCCGCGCTCGACGGCTATTTCGCCGATACCGGCGCGTCCTTTACCGTGGGGCGGTCGACGCCGGCCGTCGAGCGCCTCTGCCGTGACGGCAAGCGGGCGCTCTGGGTCGGGCTGAAGTCGGTGAAGGCCGGCCGGCCGCTCGCCGAGGTCGGCAATGCCATCGGCGAATTCGCCCGCAAGAACCGCTACACGCTGATCGCCAATCTCGCCAGCCACGGTGTCGGCCGCTCGCTGCACGAGGAGCCGACGGAAATCGCCACCTGGCCGGACCCGCAGGAAAAGCGCCGCATGACGGAAGGTCTCGTCTTCACCGTCGAGCCGTTCCTCTCGCTGGGCGCCAACTGGGCGGAGGGCGGCAGCAACGACGAATGGACGCTCTACAGCGAGCCGAGCGCACCGACGGTGCAGTTCGAACACACCGTCGTTGCCACCCGCAACGGGCCGCTCGTGGTGACGCTGCCGGGTTGATCCGGAGGATCAAAGGCCGGCTTTTGCCGGCCTTGTCGCTGCAACAGGCGGCCTTGGCCGCGTGCATCCCACCAGCACACTGCCGACCGGGTGCGTGCAGGAACTGGTTGGCAGCAAGGGACATTTTCCTTGCCGGCAAGCCGGCCGCGTCGGCGGAATACCGTCTTCGGCATCACCGTTCCCGGTGGAGCGCCTTCCATTAAATCTCGGTAATCCGGGCGCTTGGCGATTGTTGCGATGCGTAAACTCCTCTAGGTTCTGCGCGAACCGGCGGCACTACCGCCCCATGCAAACGAGAGTTTCGCACCTTGTTCCATTCCTTCTTCCCGCAGCCGAAGCTGTTCTTTTCCTCCCTTGTCATCTGGACGCTGCTTTCGATTGCGGTCTGGTACACGGTCGGTGCCGATTTCGGTGCCTTGATCGGCCTTCCGCCTCTGCCGGCCGGTACGGAGCCCCCGGTGGGCCTCGGCTACTTCGTGACGACGGACAATATCTGGTTCTATCTCTATTTCATGATCTGCACCGGCCTCTTCGGCCTGTTCTGGCAGATCCGGGCGAAGGATCATCCCTGGACCAACTGGTCGATCTGGGGTTCGGCCTTCATCATCTTCTCGACCTATTTCAGCGTGCAGGTCTCGCTCGCCATCAATAACTGGCGTCGCCCCTTCGGCGATACGCTGATGGGCGCTTTCCAGCCGAACAGCACCGTCACAGTCGCGAATTTCTTCGACCTGATGCTGATCTTCTGCCAGATCGCCTTCATCAGCGTTTTCGTTTACGTCATCACGCGCTTCTTCGTCAGCCATTACGTCTTCCGCTGGCGCACGGCGATGAACAATTACTACATGTCGCTCTGGACGCGCGTACGCCACATTGAAGGCGCCTCGCAGCGTGTGCAGGAAGACACGATGCGCTTCGCGTCAATCACGGAAGGCCTCGGTGTCAGCCTGATCGACGCCGTCATGACGCTGGTCGCGTTCCTGCCGGTGCTCTTTGCGCTCTCCGTCCATATCGGGCCGATGCCGTTCATCGGCGAAATCCCGCATGCCCTGTTCTGGGCCGCGATCCTCTGGTCGGCCTTCGGCACCTTCCTGCTTGCCTTTGTCGGCATCAAGCTGCCGGGCCTCGAATTCCGTAACCAGCGTGTCGAGGCAGCCTATCGTAAGGAGCTGGTCTACGGCGAGGACGACGAAGCGCGGGCCCAGCCGCCCACCGTGCGGGAGCTGTTCGACAATGTCCGGACGAACTATTTCCGGCTCTATTTCCACTATCTCTATTTCAACGTCGCCCGCATGTTCTACATTCAGGCGGATAATCTCTTCGTCTATTTCATCCTTGTGCCCACCATCGTTGGCGGCAAGATCACCTATGGTATCCTGCAACAGATCCTGACGGCCTTCGGCCAGGTCTCCAGCTCGTTCCAGTATCTTGTGAATTCGTGGTCGACGATCATCGAGTTGCAGTCGATCCACAAGCGCCTCCGCGCCTTCGAAGCGGCGATTGAGGGGCAGGAGTTGCCGAGCATTGACCGGCAGTTCATTGACGTCGGCGGCAATGAGGAGCTGGCGAAGTAAGGTCGACGATCAGAGGGCGGCTCCGGCCGCCTTCTTCTCGTTTGCGAGAATGTCCATCGCCTCAACATAGCTGACGCAAGCGACGTCCTGTTTGCCGCAGGTCTCCGTCAGGAAACGGTCGAGCGCGCGCCAGTAGGCGCCGGCATTCATCTCCACGAAATGGAAGCCGAGCTGGAGGGGGATGCGCCCGCCGTCATATTGCTTCGTGAAGGCGTCGCGGTAGGCCTGAAGCGTGCTTTCCTCGAAGGCGGCGCTCTTTTCCGGCGCTTCCTTGCCCTTGGAGTGGCGGACATAGAGATTGTAGTCCATGGCGATGACCGGGCGCCGTGCCGCGCCTTCCGGCACGAGGGGCAGGGCGAAACGAGCGACCGTGCCGCTAGCGACCGGCATGGCAGGCCCCTTCGAGACGAGGCTGGCATCGTAGGTGAAGCCATGTGCCTCCAGCGCCTTGACCAGTCCGCTGCCGGCCGAAAGATAGGGCGCGCGAAAGCCCTTGATGTCCTCCGTGACGAAACGCTGCCAGTCCGCCGGCTCCCGTTCGCCGATACCGGCATTCTGCCAGGCGTTCTTCAGCGTCTCGTGGAAGAAGGTGAATTCGCTCTTCCAGTCCTCCGTGCTCCATTTGCCGCCGTCGAAATGGCCGCAGGCGTGGCTGCCGATATCGTGGCCCTCGAGCTTTGCCAGCCAGATCTCGCCGAGGCGCAGGATCGTCTCCTCCCGGTCCTGGGAGAAGCCGACATTGGAACGCCCGCGCTTTTCATGCGGCGCCTGGTAGGTCGCGCGCTCGTCCTTCGGGAACAGGAAGGTGCAGGAGAGGAAATAGGTGAAATGCGCGCCGGTGCGTTTCGCCATGGCGCGGCTCTTCTCCCACAGGAGATTGTCGTGTGCCCCGTCGAAGGAGACGATGACGAGCTGCTTGGGCTTTGCGGTCTCGACTGCGTCGTCCTTGGCAAGGGCCGGGCCGGCGGCAAGCGCTGCGGCGAGGGGAAGGAGGACAATTCGGGACGAGACTGAGGACGACATGGCTACCCGCGACAATTTGCAAAGGGGTTTTCATGGTTTGCGAATGCGGCAATCCTTTGATCGGGCTGGAATTGTCGCCTTGCGGAAGCTATTCCAGAAGAAACGGCCGCGGGCCGCGCTTTCTTCAAGGGGCATTTTCATGACGTTGCTCATCGCCGGTCTTGTTCTTTTCATCGCCACCCATCTTCTGCGGCCCTTTGCGCCGGGCCTGCGCAATGCCGGCATCGCCGCCCTCGGCAAGCCGGGCTGGATGGCCCTGCATGGCATCGTCTCGCTGCTCAGCCTCGTGCTTATTGCTTATGGCTTCGTCGACGCGCGCGAGAACGGCGGCGAGATGCTTTATTTCCCGCCGACCTTCCTGTCGCATATCGCGCTGACGCTGATGCTGATCGCCTCGATCTGTCTCGTCGCCGGCTTGCTGCCGGCGGGGCATATCCGCACGAAGCTGAAGTTCCCGCTGCTCATCGCCATCAAGACCTGGGCGCTGGCGCATCTTCTGGCGAACGGCGAGAGCCATTCGGTACTGCTCTTCGTGACGATCCTCGCCTGGGCAGTCATCCTGCGCATCACGCTGAAGAAGCGCATCGCCGCCGGGGAGACGAAGCTGCCGGTTTTCGTCTCGGCGAAATATGACCTGATCTCCATCGTCGTCGGCCTCGCGCTCTATGTCGCGATCGTCTTCAAGCTTCACGAATGGGTGATCGGCGTTCCGCCCCTGCCGTGATCATCGCCTGATCCCCGGCTTTTCGCGCCTGCCCCCTTACAACGCCATCAAAATGGGGTAGAAGGCGCTAACTTTAAGCGTGAATTCGAGCCGGGCAGAACATGGCAAATCAGGACGACAGCTTTATCCGTGAGGTGAACGAGGAACTGCGCTCCGACCAGATGCGTCTGGTGTGGAAGCGTTTCGGTCGCATCCTCATCGGCGCCGCCGTCCTCGTCGTCCTCGGCACGATCGGCAAGGTGAGCTACGATTACTGGCGCGACAGCGAGGCTTCTGCCGCCGGCGACAGCTTCCTGGCTGCCCTGACGCTCGCCCGCGACGGCAAGAACGAAGAGGCGCTCGCCGCGCTGACCGCGCTGGAAAAGGACGGCTTCGGCTCCTATCCGGTGCTGGCACGCATGCGCTCTGCCTCGCTGCTGGCGACGACGGACGCACAGGGTGCCGTCAATGCCTTCACCGCAATCGCCAAGGACAGCTCCGTACCGCAGGCGCTGCGCGATGCCGCGCGTCTTCGTGCCGCCTACCTTCTCGTCGATAGCGGCACCTATGATCAGGTTTCCGCCGAAGCCGAGCAGCTTGCGACGCCCCAGAGCGCGCTGCGCCACTCCGCACGCGAGGTTCTCGGCCTGTCCGCCTTCAAGCACGAGGACTATGCGCGGGCCAAGGAATGGTTCGACGCAATCATCGCCGACAGCGAAAGCCCGCGCAATGTCGCCAACCGGGCGCAGATGCTGCTTGACCTGATCGCCGCAAGCGGCAAGCTGTCCTCCTGATCTCGTATCGTTTTTATGCAGTTCCGGATGAAAGACCGCTTCGCCCTTTTACCGGAATTGATTTAGCCGGCCACCGAAACGGAACACATCCATGAGCTTCACCGTCGCCATTGTCGGACGCCCCAATGTCGGCAAGTCCACCCTGTTCAACAGGCTCGTGGGCAAGAAGCTCGCGCTTGTCGACGACACGCCCGGCGTCACGCGGGACCGCCGCCCGGGCGATGCGCGCCTCATCGACCTGAAATTCCGCATTATCGACACCGCCGGCCTCGAAGAGGCTGCGCCCGAGACGCTTCAGGGCCGCATGCGTGCCCAGACGGAGGCGGCGATCGACGAGGCCGACCTGTCGCTCTTCGTCGTCGATGCCAAGACGGGCCTGACCCCCGTCGATACGGCGCTCGCCGACATGCTGCGCCGCAAGGGCAAGCCCGTCGTGCTCGTCGCCAACAAGTCGGAAGCGCGTGGCTCCGACGGCGGCTTCTACGATTCCTACACGCTCGGCCTCGGCGAACCGACGGCGATCTCTGCCGAGCACGGTCAGGGCATGCTCGACCTGCGCGACGCCATCGTCGCGGCGATCGGCGAGGAGCGCGCCTATCCCGAAGACGACGAGGCCGTCACCGATGTTGACGTGCGTGCGGAAGCTGCCGCCGAAGGCGCAGAGCAGGACGAGGATTTCGAACCGGAATATGACGAGACGAAGCCGCTGCGCGTCGCCATCGTCGGCCGCCCGAATGCCGGCAAGTCCACGCTGATCAACCGCTTCCTCGGCGAGGACCGGCTGCTGACCGGCCCGGAGGCCGGCATCACGCGCGATTCGATTTCCGTCGAATGGGACTGGAAGGGCCGGACGATCAAGATGTTCGACACGGCCGGCATGCGGCGCAAGGCGAAGGTGCAGGAAAAGCTGGAGAAGCTTTCCGTCGCCGATGGCCTGCGCGCCATCCGCTTTGCCGAGACCGTCGTCATCGTCTTCGATGCGACCATTCCCTTCGAGAAGCAGGATCTCCAGATCGTCGACCTTGTGCTGCGCGAGGGCCGCGCCGCCGTGCTCGCCTTCAACAAGTGGGACCTGATCGACGACCCGCAGGCCGTGCTTGCGGAGCTGCGTGAGAAGACCGACCGCCTCTTGCCGCAGGCACGCGGCATCCGCGCCGTGCCGGTGTCCGGCCAGACCGGCCGCGGTCTCGACAAGCTGATGCAGGCGGTCATCGACACGGACCGCACCTGGAATCGCCGCATCTCCACCGCCAAGCTCAACCGCTGGCTGGATGCGCAGCAGACGCAACATCCGCCGCCGGCCGTTTCCGGCCGCCGCCTGAAGCTGAAATATATGACGCAGGTGAAGGCTCGTCCGCCGGGCTTCATGATCTCCTGCACGCGCCCTGATGCGCTGCCGGAATCCTATATCCGCTACCTGACGAACGGCCTGCGCAACGACTTCAATCTGCCGGGCGTGCCGATCCGCATCCATTTCAGGGCGACGGACAATCCGTTCGCGTCAAAGGCGAAGAAGAAGCGCTGACGTCCGGACCTGGCCTGATGTGCCCGCGGATTGCGCTCGGTGCGAAGCCGAAGCGCGCGCGAAACCGCGCCGCAAAGCGGGATTGCGATTCATAGCCGACTGCGTCCGCGATGCGCAGGACCGAGAGTTCCGTCGATTGCAGGAGCTGCATGGTGATCGACATGCGCACGTCGATCAGGAGCGTCTGGAACGACCATTTTTCTGCTGCAAGCCTGCGCCGCAGCGTTGCCTCGCTGACGCCGGTGGACGTGCAGATGCGGGCACTCGTCCAGTCGCCCTGCGGATCGCTGGAGATGAGGTCGCGCACGCGCTCGCTGAAGAGAGCCGGCCTTGGCATCGCAAATCGCGCCCCTGAAAGATCGAGCCAGAGCAGGAGTTCATCGATACGGTGGCGGACGATCTCGGCGGGGGTGCTGTCGGGGTCCCCGATTGCCCGTGCGCAATCGGCAAAGGCGCCGCGAAAGCCCGTGTGCGGGCTCAGGACAGGGAAGGCGCGCGGGAAGGGTTGGCCTTTGCCGGGCTTTCCGGCAAAGGCCGCGACGGTGTCGGGCTCGAAGGCGATCCAGCGGGCCTCGTAGGCGCGCTCGCCATCGGCGGCATTCACCACGTCGAAGGTCTCGCCCTGCGCAAGTGCAATGCAGCCGCCCGCCGGCACCACCCATTCCTCCTCGCCGCTGCGCAGGATTTTTGTCCCGTGCTCGACGAGGATGAGGAGTGGGCGATTGATCAGGATATTGGCGTATCGCAGCCGGTTGTACTGCACGATGCGGGCCGAGGCGCCGATATCGGGGCGTATGGCGATCTTCATCTGGTCCATCCAGTCTCGTGTCCGAGCCTATCGCGCCTCGGCGGGCCCGGACAAGACGCCTGCCGTCAGCGTCTGCCCTTCGCCGAGAGGGTGGCGGTGGCGAGTGCGTTCATGGTGCTGACGAAACCGACCATGGCGGGCGTGGCATTGTCCGGTACGGGCAGCTTGTCGATGCCAAGCGCCTTCACCGTGATCGTATAGTCGTGTTCCGGTCCTTGCGGCGGGCAGGCGCCAAGAAAGCCCGATGTGCCCATGTCCGTTGGTGTCATGCGCGCGCCCGCGGGCAGTGCGGCCTTTCCGCTTCCCGCACCGGTGGCAAGCGACGTGGCGTCGGCAGGCAGGTCCACAACGACCCAGTGCCACCAGCCCGAGCCGGTCGGTGCATCCTTGTCGTAGATCGTCACGACAAAGCTGCGGGTGCCCTCCGGTGCGTTCGACCACTGGATGTCCGGCGAGAGATTTTCGCCGGTACAGCCCATGATGTCGGCGAATTGGGGCGGCTGGACGGTTCCGGAGGCGAAGGCCTTGCTGGTAACGGTAAAATCGGCCGCTTGTGCTGCCGGTGAGCAAAGGGAAAGCGTGGCGGCAAGCGCCGCGACGAAGCGTGGTTTCGTCATGGATCGATCCTGTCCTTGATGAGAGACAGGAAAAGACTAGGGCGGATTTGTGCCCGTGTCGGCGCCCGACCGATCGATTTTGGCACCGATCCGATCAATCAGCCGTTTGGCAGCTTGTCCCTTGCCACCAGGGCACCGTGATGCTGGATGACGGCGGCTGCGACATCCGCGGCGAAGCGGGCGGCCTCTTCCGGCGATGCACCCGTCGCAAGGCGGGCGAGGAAGGCGCCGTTGAAGCTGTCGCCGGCACTGGTCGTATCGACGATCTTTTCCACCCGGGCGGAGGGGGCATGGCTGCGCTTTTCGCCGAAGATAAGGGTTGCGCCTTCCGCACCGTCCTTCACGACCAGCTCGGTGACGCCGAGCGCCCGGTAGCGCGCGATGGTTTCCTCGAGGCCGGCGTCGCCGAAATGCGTCGTCTCGTCGTCGAGGCTCGGCATGACCAGCGTAGCGGCGCGCGCGCCCGCGGTGATCGTCGCGCGCATGCGCTCGGCATCGTCCCAAAGACGCGGGCGGATGTTCGGGTCGAAGGCGACGCGTTTTCCTGCGGCCTTGGCACGCCTGAGTTCGGCGAGCAGCGTTTCGACATCTTCCTCCGGCAGGATCGCCAGCGTGATGCCGGAAAACACGACGATGTCCGAGGCGTCGATGGCGGTGCGCAACCGGTCGCCGTCGCGCGCCAGAAGCTTTGCTGCCGAGACGGAGCGCCAGTAGGAGAAGCTGCGTTCGCCATCCTTCAGGTGGATCATGTAAAGGCCGGGCGAGCGGCCCTCGATGCGCGCCATATGCTGCGTGCCGATGTGGTGTCCATCCATGAAGGCCAGCATTTCGTCGGAGATCATGTCGGTGCCGATGGCCGAGAAATAATCGACGCTCCAGTCGGCCGGCAGGTACTGGCGGGCATAGTAGGCGGTGTTGAACGTGTCGCCGGCAAAGCTCTTGCGCATGAGGCCACCTTCGGCCTGCATCAGTTCCACCATGCATTCGCCGATCGTCAGCAGGCGTGCCGCCATATCCGAAAGTCCTCCCGACCCGCGCATTTCCGAATGAAGCGGCGTTGCTTCTGTCCTGGAAAATACGGTCACTACAAAACGCTCTAGTTGCGCCGGAAAGAGGAAATACTGTCAAAGAGTTGGCGGGGCAAGACGATACCGCCGCTTTCCGCCTGCCGTTGCCGCTCCACGCGGTCGAGGCCGGGGATGTGCACGCCATAGATGCTGGAAAGCCGTTCCACCTGGTCGGTGAAGCGGGTGGAAAAACCGTCGGCGAGAAGCTGCGGGGCGAGCGCGAGGATGAAGAGGCCGACGCCGGGGGAAGCCTCGCCTGCCTGGAAGTCCGGGGCATCCAGCGACCAGTTTGCGCCGGTGAGGCCGGCGGCGAGCACCTCCACCATGAGGGCGACATTGGCGCCGCGCGTTCCGCCGAAGGCGAGCAGGGCTCCCTTCATTGCGGCGAAGGGATCGGTGGTCGGCTCCCCCTCCTGGTCGAGCGCCCACCCCGCGGGAATGGTTTCGCCCCGGGCGGCCGCCTCACGGATCTTCACATAGGCGGTGGCGCTGGAAGCCTGGTCGACCAGGAGGAAGCGCCCGTCGGCGAGTGGGGCGGCGAAGGCCAGCGGATTGGTGCAGTAGACGGGCAGGCGGCTGCCTGCGCCGGCCAGCAACGCCGGCCCGTTGGTTGCCGCGATCGCGACAAGACCTTCCCGGGCAAGCTGCGCGGCGTACCAGCCGAGTTCACCGGTGGTGTAACTGTTCTGGACGGTGAAGACGGCGACGCCGAACGCCTTCGCCTTCGTTACCAGTTCCTCGTGGGCGATCGAAAAGCCATGCTGGGCCACGCCGCCCATCGCGTCGCATTTCACGATGGCGGGAACCGGGGAGGTGAGGAGCGGTTCCGCCCGTCCGGTAATCCGTCCATCGACAAGGCCGCGCAGGTAATCCGTCAGATGTGCAAAGCCGATCGCGCTCTTGCCCGCCATTTCGGCATCCACGGTGGCGTCGGCAAGGGCCGTGGCTGCGGTCTCCACCATGCCGACGCGTATCAGCGCCGTTCGGGCAAGGTCGCGTGCGTCCTGCGGGGAAAGGGTGACGGCATCGGTCATGGGGTCAACCTTCTCTCTGGAATTTGCCGGCATCATCCCGATCGACCCGGCTTGCGTCAACCTTCGAAAAATCGGGAGGCTGCCGTTTACGGCCCGCGGGGGCCGCGTTACATCTTGCCGAAGGCAACTGGTAACCGGAGCGAAAAGGCATGGCGAAGCCCCGTAGGACGGTCGACGATTGGTGGCGCGGCGCGGTGATCTATCAGGTCTATCCCCGTTCCTTCCAGGATACGACCGGCGACGGTATGGGAGATCTCCGGGGCATCACGAAACGGCTCGGGCACATCGCCTCGCTCGGCGTTGATGCGATCTGGCTCTCGCCCTTCTTCAAGTCGCCGATGGCGGACATGGGCTATGACGTCTCCGACTATTGCGACGTCGATCCGATGTTCGGCACGCTCGCCGATTTCGACGCGATGCTGGCGGAGGCCCATCGCCTCGGCCTCAAGGTCATCATCGACCAGGTGATCTCGCACACGTCGGACCAGCATCCCTGGTTCGTCGAAAGCCGCTCCAGCCGGGGCAATCCAAAGGCGGACTGGTATGTCTGGGCCGATCCCAAGCCGGACGGCACGGCGCCCAACAACTGGCTGTCGATCTTCGGCGGGCCGGGCTGGGAATGGGACGGCGTGCGCAAGCAATACTACATGCACAACTTCCTGACCTCGCAGCCCGATCTCAACTTCCACAATCCGGATGTGCAGGACGCGCTTTTGAAGACCGTGCGCTTCTGGCTGGATCGCGGCGTGGACGGCTTCCGCCTCGACACGGTGAATTTCTACTTCCACGACAGGAAGTTGCGCGACAACCCGCCGCACGAGCCCGACCCGGAGGCGACCGGCCTCGATGCGCCCGATGTCAATCCCTACGGAATGCAGACCCATCGCTACGACAAGACGCAGCCGGAGAACGTCGATTTCCTGAAGCGTTTTCGCGCGCTGCTCGATGAATACGAAGGTCGTGCGACGGTGGGCGAGGTGGGCGATGGTGCGCGCTCGCTGAAGACCGTCGCCGATTACACGAGCGGTGGCGACAAGCTGCACATGTGCTACACGTTCGATCTTCTCGGGCCCGATTTCACCGCCGATCACGTTCGCAAATGCGTCCAGGGCTTTCAGCGCGCGGTAACAGATGGCTGGGTCTGCTGGGCTTTTTCCAATCACGACGTCAACCGCCATGTCAGCCGCTTCATCCGGGCGCCGGAAGAGCGCGAACGCGTCGCCAAGCTCGCCATTACCCTGCTGTCGACCTTGCGTGGTTCGATCTGCCTCTACCAGGGCGAGGAACTCGGCCTCACCGAAGCCGACCTCGCCTTCGAGGACCTGCGTGATCCCTATGGCATCCGCTTCTGGCCAGCCTTCAAGGGCCGCGACGGATGCCGTACGCCGATGCCCTGGCAACATGGCGAGGCCCATGCCGGCTTCAGCGCCGGAAAACCCTGGCTGCCGGTGCCGGAGGACCATGCGCGGCTTGCCGTCGACCTGCAGGAGAAGACCGCCGGTTCGGTGCTCAACCACTACCGCGCCACACTCGCCTTCCGCAGGGAGCACGAGGTTCTGCACGACGGCGACATGGCCTTCCTGCACTCCAACCACGACATCCTTGCCTTCACCCGCGAGAAGGGCGGCGAGAAACTGCTCTTCGTCTTCAACCTGACGCATGAAAAGGCCGAATTCGTGCCGGCCAAGTCGCTGAAGCTTGGCGCACCGCTTTCGGTGCCGGGCTTCGGTGCAAAGCTGAAGGACGGGGCGATCGAGCTGGACGGGCTCGATATGGCATGCGTGCGGCTGTGAAGATTGGGCGGCCGGGCGTTTCAGTGTCCGGTCGCCGCGGCCGGCAAGGAGCCCGGCAATCGAGATGTCTTCGTCCAGGCTATCCCAGTGAATGCCGCCCGTGCTGAGTTCGTAGCTTAGACGTGCGGCTTTGTTTGCAGCGAGAAGGCGAGGCAACCAGGCAAGGGGAGTACCAAGCGTCCGGCCATCATCCAGCGATACCAACATCGTATCATCGTTGAGGTGAATCTCAGTTGCTGAAATATTCACGCCACGTCGTCTCGATAAGCTGTCTGTTGTCGATGACAAGGCGCAGGATGGAAGAAAGCTCCTCGCTGTTGAAGCCATGGCTTTCCGCGACGCCGATCGACGGCTCCAACCATACTTTCGCAATGGCGCCGCCGCCCCTGACATGTATGTGCAAGGGGTCCCTCGGATCGCTTCGTTCGAATAGAAGAAGAACTTGAGGTCCTTGTAAGTAAATACGGTCGGCATTCTGGCCTCCCGGATCGGTTTTGCCGCAGAATTTACCGAGTTCCGTGCAGTCGTCTTCAGCGCGATCCGTTATCCGGCTGGTCTTGTCGCAACGGCCGCTTTTGGGCGAAGGAGTGGCTCCCGGAAAGTCGAGAGCTGCATTTCAATCCATCAGCATGAACCGGTCCACATCCACCATTCCACGGTCCGAAATCTTGAGATGCGGGATCACGGGCAGCGGCAGGAAGGCGAGCTGGAGGAAGGGCTCCTCCAGTGTGGCGCCCAGCGCGAAGGCGGCCTGGCGCAGGTGGTGCAGCGTGTCGCGGACGGTTTCGTAGGGTTCCAGGCTCATCAGGCCGGCGACGGGCAGTGCGATCTCGCCCGTTACCTTGCCGTCCTCCACGACCACGAAGCCGCCCTTGATCTCGCCGAGACGGTTGGCGGCGAGCGCCATGTCGTCCTCGTCGACGCCGACGACGCAGATATTGTGGCTGTCGTGGCCGACCGTCGACGCGATGGCGCCCTTCTTCAGCCCGAAGCCCTGTACGAAGCCATTGGCGTGGTTGCCGTTCTTGCCGTGGCGCTCGATGACGGCGACCTTGATGATGTCCTGCGCCAGATCGACGGTCGTCTGGTTGCCCCTGGCGGGCAACCGGTAGCGGCGATGTTTGGTGATGATCTTGCCCGGCAGGACGCCGATCACGGGCGTCTCGCCGTCGGTGACGGGTACGGCGAAATGGGCGGCGTTGACCGGGCGGGCCTTGACGCTGTCGAGCCCGACCGGCGCGACGGGCCGGCGTGTCGCAAAGAGCGTATCGTCCACCCTGCGACCGGCGGAAAGGACCATCTCGGCCTTGCAGTTCTCAAGCGTGTCGATGACGACGAGGTCGGCGCGCCAGCCGGGCGCGACGAGGCCGCGGTCACGCAGCCCGAAGGCTTTGGCTGCCGAGATCGAGGCAGCGCGGTAGACGGCGAGCGGCGCGCGCCCATGGCCGATGGCGGTGCGGATCATGTAGTCGAGATGGCCCTGTTCGGCGATGTCGAGCGGATTGCGGTCGTCCGTGCACAGTGCGATGAAAGGTGAGAGACGCTCGGTGATGACGGGCAGCAGCGCCAGAAGGTCCTTGGAGACCGAGCCCTCGCGCACGAGGATATGCATGCCCTTGCGGATTTTCTCCAGCGCCTCCTCGGCGGTCGTGCACTCGTGTTCCGTACGGATGCCGGCGGCAAGATAGCCGTTGAGATCCTTACCGGAGAGCAGCGGCGCATGTCCGTCGATATGACCGCCCTGGAAGGCCTCCAGCTTGGCGAGGCAGACGGGATCCTTGTGGATGACGCCAGGGAAATTCATGAATTCTGCAAGGCCGATGACCTTCGGATGGTCGCGGAAGGGCAGCAGGCGTTCGATCGGAAGGTCGGCGCCCGATGTCTCCAGATGCGTCGCCGGCACGCAGCTCGATAGCTGCACGCGGATGTCCATGATTGTTTCCAGCGCGCTGTCGAGGAAGAACTCGATGCCTTCCGTGCCGAGCACGTTGGCGATCTCGTGCGGGTCGCAGATCACGGTCGTCACGCCATAGGGCAACACGCAACGGTCGAATTCGTGCGGGGTGACGAGCGAGGATTCGATGTGCAGATGCGTGTCGATGAAACCGGGCACGACGATGCGGCCTGAAATGTCGATTTCCTCGCGGCCTTCATAGCCGCCGCAGGTGCCGACGATGCGGTCGCCCGAAATGGCGATATCGGAGGCGACGAGGTCGCCCGTCACGAGATCGAAGAACCGCCCGCCCTTCAGCACGATATCGGCGGGCTCCCGGCCTGTCCCCTGATCGATGAAGCGTTCCAAGTCGGTCATGGCGAAGTCTCCCGATTCCATTGCGGGAAGACTCTAGCGGGGTAGCGGCAAGAAAAAAGGGCCGTTGCTTCGAATTGTGCGTGTGTCGGCTCAGACCGGGAAGGTGACGGTGAAGGCGAAGCGCGCCTGCGCGCCCGCTGCAAGCATTGTCGTAGAGGGCCTGTCTTTCAGTTCGCGCGATCCGCCATATTCCGCCGCCGTGCCATGCCAGGGCTCGACGCAGAGGAACGGTGCGCCGGGCTTGGTCCACAGCGCGAGGTTCGGCAGGTTCTCGAAGCGGAAGGCCAGTGCGGGGCCGCCTTCGGCCTGGAAGGTCAGGCCGCTGCCCGCGCCTTCGGGGAAAACCAGGGCGTCGTCGATGAAGAGATCAGGGGAGAGCACGAGCCGGCCCGCTGAGAAGGGCGAGGCGGTGCGGCCTTGCGACAGCAGGCCTTTTTCCAGTGGCTGGCGCTGCGGCTCTCCGCCATTGTCGAGCGTGACGACATGCGGCTTTCCCGCTGCGCCGGGCAGGGGCCAGATGAAGGCGGGATGAAAGCCGAAGCCGAAGGGCATGGCGGACGCGCCGCGGTTCTCGACCTCTGCGGCCACGGTAAGGGTCGGGCCGTCGAGGCTGTGCTCGACGGTGAGCAGGAAATCGAACGGATACACGGCGTGGGTTTCGTCAGAAGCCTCCAGGCTGTAGCGGCAGAGCGTGTCGCTTGCCGTGGTCAGCGAGAACTCCCGGCGCCTTGCAAAACCGTGCTGCGCCATCGCATGGGGCTTGCCGTCAATGAGGATCGTGTCGTCGGGTGCCTTGCCGACGATCGGGAAGAGCACGGGCGAGCGGCCCGTCCAGAAGGCGGCGTCGCCGTTCCATAGCCATTCCGCCCCGTCTCGGGTCGTAATCGATTGCATTTCTGCGCCGAGCGAAGACACATCGACCGACAGATGGTCGTTCTCTATGCGGGTCATGGTCGGCATCGGCTCGTCCTCTCGGTTTCCGGCGCGCACAATAGCCCCAAAAGCGGCCGGACTTGCAAGGCCTATCCGGCCATGGCTAAAGCATGCCGGGAAATGGGTGCGCTGGCTCTGTGACCGGCGTCGGGCCCTGGACGATCGCAATGTGGTTTGGGTGCGCCTGCGCCAGCGAGGAGGAAACTGGTGCAGCCGGCATGGACCACGAGGGTACCGGGATCTTCCGAAATCAGGGCGCTGGCGCAGCTCTGGTTCGAGGGGTGGCAGGACGCACATGCGGCGGTGCTTCCGGCCGCGCTGGCCCGCCTGCGCACGCAGCAGAGCTTTGCCGACCGCCTGCCAGCCATGCTTGCGGATACGCGCGTCATCGGGGAGCCCGGCACCGTGCTCGGCTTCTGCACCATCCGGCATGACGAACTCGACCAGCTCTTCGTGGCGCCGGCGGGGCGCGGCAGCGGGGTTGCTGCGGCGCTTGTGGCGGATGCCGAACGGCGCCTTGCCGCCCATGGTATGACGACCGCCTGGCTCGCTTGCGCGATCGGCAACCACCGTGCCGCGCGGTTTTACGAGAAATGCGGCTGGCACCTTGCCGCGACCGTCGTCCATCGGCTGGGCACGACCGAAGGACCTTTTGACCTGGAGGTCTGGCGCTATGAAAAGCAGCTTTCTGCAGCGGTTGCGGATTGATGGCGCGTCGCCGCCATCCTATGTTGAGGGTATGACCCGGAACGACGCGGCAGGCCCGATCATCGTCTTCGATGCGGAGTGCATTCTCTGCTCGGCCAATGCGCAGTTCGTGCTGCGGCACGATCGTGCCCGGCGGTTCCGCCTTGCCTCCATGCAGAATGCTGTCGGTGCGGCGCTCTATCGTCGCTTCGGCATCGATCCCGCCAATCCCGAATCGATGATCATCGTGGACGGCGACCGGTTGCTGAAGGACAGCGATGCGGTGCTGGCGATCTATGCCGGGCTCGGCTGGCCCTGGAAGGCCCTGTCCTTGCTGCGGTTCATCCCGCGCGCCCTGCGGGACCCGGTCTACCGCTGGCTGGCGCGCAACCGTTACCGGCTGTTCGGGCGGCGGGATGCCTGCTGGATACCCGCGCCGGAGGATGCGGACCGGGTGTTGTGAGGCGCGTCATCGTTCTCGGCGGTTATGGCGGTTTCGGCGCCCGGCTCTCGCGGCGGCTGGCGGCGGACGGTTGGGAAGTGCTGATCGCCGGCCGTGACGGCGGGTCTGCCGCGCGTCTCGCCGCGGATTTGCCAAATGCCGTGGGGCTGGTGGCCGATCGCAATGGCGATCTCGGTTCCCTCCTCGAAGACCACTATCCGCTTTTGCTGATCGATGCGGCAGGCCCCTTTCAGGGCAGCGGCGACCACGTTGCGGAGGCATGCATCGCGCGGGGCGTGCACTATGTCGATCTTGCCGATGCGCGGGATTTCGTCTGCGGCATCGGCCGGCTGGATGCCGCGGCGCGGGCGGCGGGCGTCGTGGTGATCTCCGGCGGTTCCAGCGTGCCGGCGCTTTCGGGAGCGCTCATCGCAGAGCTTGCGACAGATATGCGCCGTGTGTGTTCGGTCGAAATGTCGATCAGCGCTTCGAACCGGGCGACGGCCGGTGCGTCCGTGGCGGCGGCAATCCTCAGCTATGTCGGAAAGCCGGTGCGTCTCTGGCGCGGCGGACGCTGGCGGCAGGAGACGGGCTGGCACCGGCTGCACCGGCAGGACTACGTGGTTCCCGGCCGCCCATCCATCCGGCGGCGGGTGGCGCTTGCGGACGTGCCGGACCACGATATCGTCCCGGCATCGCTCCCTGGCCGGCCGGCGGGCATTTTTCGTGCGGGCCCTGAATTCTCCTTTCAGCTCCTGACGCTCTGGCTCCTGAGCTGGCCGGTAAAATGGGGATGGCTGCGCTCGCTTTCGCCCTTCTCCCGCTGGCTGCTGCCGCTGCAGAAGCTGAGCGCCCGCTTCGGCACAGACCGCTCGGCGATGGCGGTGGAGGTGAAAGGGATCGTGGGTGATGTGCCGACGAAGCGCCGCTGCACGCTGATTGCGGAAAACGGCGACGGCCCCGAAATCCCGACCATCGCGGCCCATGTTCTGGCCAATGCCATTGCGGCAGGGTGCCTTGCGCCTGGTGCACGGCCGGCGGCCGGCACGGTGCGTCTTGAAGACTTCGCTCCGCATTTCGAAAGGCTTGCGGTCCACCGGGCGATCGACAGCCGGTCTTATGTGCCGCTCTACCGCCGTGTCATCGGCCCGGCCTATGATGCAATGCCACAGCCGGTGCGGGAGATGCATGACGTGATCGGCGATGCCGGTGCCGCCGGCCGGGCGCGCGTGCGCCGGGGTCGTTCCTTGTTGGCGCGGCTTGTCTGCAACGTCATGCGCTTTCCGCCTGAGGGCGAGCACGAACTGCATGTCTCCTTCGAGGAGCGGGACGGCGTCGAGCGCTGGACCCGGGATTTTGCCGGCCGCGCCTTTTCAAGCGAACTCAGCGAGAAGGGGACGCGGCTCGTCGAGCGGTTCGGGCCGATGCGGTTTTCGTTCGACCTGCCGGTGGATGCCGCCGGCCTCACCATGGTGATGCGCGGCTGGTCCGTCTTCGGCCTTCCGGTGCCGCTGGCTCTGGCGCCGCGCAGCGTGGCACGCGAATGGGCCGACGGGGAGGATTTCTGCTTCGACGTGCCGATCGCGCTGCCGGGCATCGGCGAAGTCGTGCACTATTCCGGCCGGCTGCGACGGCTGTGATCAAAACGGAAATGGCGGCGGTAGCCGCCATCCCATCCTGCCCATCGGTTTCCCGGATCAGATGTTGTTCTGCAACACCTCGCGCAGCTTGCCGAACAGCTCGTCGATCTCCCGCTTCTCGATGATGAGGGGCGGGGAGAGTGCGATGATGTCGCCCGTCGTGCGGATGAGCAGGCCTTTTTCGTACGCCTTGAGGAAGGCGTTGAAGGCCCGTTTGGTGGGCTCGCCCGGAATGGAGGCGAGCTCGATGGCGCCGATCAGGCCGACATTCCTGATGTCGATGACATCAGGGCAGTCCTTCAGCGAGTGCAGGCCGTCCTCCCAATAGGAGGCGAGTTCGGCGGCACGGGTCAGCAGGCCTTCTTCCTTGTAGGTGTCGAGCGTGCCGAGCGCGGCGGCGCAGGCGATCGGGTTGCCGGAATAGGTATAGCCGTGGAAGAACTCGATCATGTGCTCCGGGCCGTTCATGAAGGCATCATGGATCTCGGAGGTCACGAAGACGGCGCCCATCGGGATCACGCCGTTGGTGAGGCCCTTGGCGGTGGTGATGATGTCCGGCTTCACGTCGAAATACTGCGCAGCAAAGGGTGCACCGAGGCGGCCGAAACCGGTGATGACCTCGTCGAAGATCAGCAGGATGCCGTGCTGCGTGCAGATCTCGCGCAGCTTCTGGAGATAGCCCTTCGGCGGGATGAGCACGCCGGTCGAGCCGGCAACCGGCTCGACGATGACGGCGGCGATGGTGGAGGCGTCGTGCAGGGTGATGATGCGCTGCAGTTCGCTGGCGATGTCGCCGCCATGTTCCGGCTCGCCGCGCGAGAACGCGTTCTTGTCGGGGAAATGGGTGTGTGGCATGTGGTCGACGCCCGTCAGCAGGCTGCCGAACATCTTGCGGTTGGAGACGATGCCGCCGACGGAGATGCCGCCGAAATTGACGCCGTGATAGCCGCGTTCGCGGCCGATCAGGCGGGAGCGCGCACCGTCGCCCTTGGCGCGATGATAGGCGAGCGCCACCTTCAGCGCGGTCTCGACCGATTCGGAGCCGGAGTTGGTGTAGAGGACGTGGTCCATGCCCTCGGGCGCGATGTCGACGAGGCGGTTGGCAAGCTCGAAGGCCTTCGGATGGCCGAGCTGGAAGGCGGGCGCATAGTCGAGTTCGCCGGCCTGTTCGCGGATCGCCTCGGTGATCTTCGGGCGACAGTGGCCGGCATTGACGCACCACAGGCCGGCCGTGCCATCCAGCACCTGGCGGCCATCATGGGTGGTGTAATACATGTCCTTGGCGCCGACGAAGAGGCGCGGTTCCTTCTTGAATTGCCGGTTTGCCGTGAACGGCATCCAGAAGGCACGCAGATCGTTGGGGGTGTTGAGGCGGTTGGACATGCGGTCTCTCCGTGATCCTTGAAATGCTCGGCCTTTGAAAGCGGGGGCCGTCCCGACGGGCGGTGCGGATGGATTTTTTACCCGGTGGTCAAATTATCAAGGCGCTTCCGGGCGTCAAGCGGGTGATTCCAAGCAAAACGCCCCGGCTTTCGGCCGGGGCGTTGCAAGCGGGGTCCGTCTGGGTCCGTCAGGCGATGCGGAGCTTCTTTTCCGTCACGCCGTTGCCATTGACCCTGTAGATGCGGTCAAGCGCGTCGAGAATCGTGAGAACGGCGTCCGACTTGCTCGAATAGTAGATCGTCTGGGCATCGCGACGGGTCGTCACGAGGTTCTGTGCGCGCAGCTTCGACAGATGCTGCGACAGCGCCGACTGGCTGAGGCCGACCTGGTTTGCGAGGGTACCCACGGCGATTTCGCCCTCGACCAGGACCTTCAGGATGAGCAGGCGTTTCGGGTTTGCCATGGCAGACAGAAAGTCGGATGCAACCTCGGCCTGCGCATGTTCTGCGTCTGAAATCTTGTCCATCTGAAACTCCTTTGGGCGTTTCCGCTTCAAATTATGTGAATTTATTTGAATCCGCTTGTTAGCATATAAACAAAATACCCCTCAGCAAGAGCCAGAAATGGGGGTATCCTGCACGCATAGCGATAGACGCTTTTCCGGCCGGAACACGGTGCGCCAAGCGAATTTCACGCAAATACAGGCAGTTCAGCCCGCTGCCCTTGCTTCGTGAAGCAAACGCGCAAGCTCGCTGCGAAGTTCCGTCGCGTGATCAAGTTCCCGTGAGAATTCCAGGCGCTTCAGTTTGTCGCCGCTCGCAAGGTCGATCCCGGCGGCGTCGAGCCCCACAATGACCCAGTCGCCGTCCTTTTCACCGCAGAAATGGCGGGCGTAGATGCCGGCCGCTTCGGCATGGTCGCTGTTCATGTGTTCCACGGCGCCGGTCTCCATATCTGCAAGCGCGCCGCGGGCGGGAGAGCGAATCAGAAGGTCGTCCGCCGTCAGCACGAAGGCCTTGCCGAAGCCGCCGTTGAGATGGGCGCGCAGCGGCACGAGGCGGAAGAAGGCGAAATCGGGGAAATCGACATAGAGTTTCGCCTTGGGGTGGCGACGGATGAAGCGTTCGCGCAGCGCCGCATGGGCGGCGCTGTCTCGGGCGACTTCCTCCGCCATGCAGAGAACCGTCAGACGGGGATGGGCGAGGGGATCGCCCTTGCCGGGCTCGCCCGCCAGCAGCGAGGCGCGGGGGTCGCGTCGGAGCGCCTGGGTGTGGACGGAAAGGGCCGAGACGAGGATGACGGGCGTGCCGTCGGTGTCGGTGCCTGTGAGCGTGCGGCTGGCGAAGGGCGCGCCGCTTTCCGGCTCGTTCACGGCGAGTGCGCAACTGCGGGCGGAGCGCAGGAGCGTGCGGGCAAGGCGGCGGGCGTCGTCGTCCGTCTCGCGCAGAACGCTCGGCTTGTCCTTCTCGGTCATGATCTCGCTCCCGTCCTTCCAAGAAAAAAGCAGCGCCCGCGGGGGGCGCTGCTCTATCTAGTCCTTTCACGAAGGCCTGTCAGCCGCGCCGGCGGTGCCGCGTCAATCCGTTCACGATGTCCTGCGCGTTGATCGTGCCGACGACCGTGCCGTTGTCGACGACGCCGACATTGCCGGGCGTGCGGGCCATGGCATCGAGGATATCGACAAGCGGGGTCTGCGGCGTGGCGGTTGCCGTCACGCCGGCATCGCTGGAGGCGCCCTGCTGCATCACGTCGCCGGCCGTCAGCATGTTGATCGGGTTCATGTTCTGCACGAAGTCCGCGACATACTGGTTCGCCGGGTTCTTGACGATGTCCTGCGGTGTGCCGCACTGGATGATGCGCCCGCCTTCCATGATGGCAATGCGGTTGCCGATGCGGAAGGCCTCGTCGAGGTCGTGGCTGACGAAGAGGATGGTTTTCTTCAGCCGGCGCTGGAACTCCAGCAATTCGTCCTGAAGGCGCGTGCGGATCAGCGGGTCGAGTGCGGAGAAGGGCTCGTCCATGAGCAGGATCGGCGCGCCGGTGGCGAAGGCGCGGGCCAGTCCGACGCGCTGCTGCATGCCGCCCGACAGCTCGTTGACCTTGCGGCCCGCCCATTTGGCGAGGTTGACGAGTTCAAGCTGCTCGGCGACGCGTGCCTTGCGCTCCCGATCCGGTACGCCGGCAAGCTCGAGGCCGAAGCCGACATTGTCCGCGACCGTGCGCCAGGGCAAGAGCGCGAACTGCTGGAACACCATCGAGACGGTGTGCATGCGGAAATCGCGCAGCGCCTTCGGGGTTGCGGTGTAGGGGTTCACCGCACCATTACCGGCCTTCACCTGCACATCGCCGCGCACCACGGGCGCAAGCCCGTTGACGGCACGCAGCAGCGTCGACTTGCCGGAGCCGGAAAGGCCCATCAGCACCAGGATCTCGCCCTCGGTGATCGACAGCGTGGCATCCGCCACGCCGAGCACCAGGCCGGTCTCCGCGCCGATCTCGTCGCGGGTCTTGCCCGCATCGACCATGGCGAGCGCCTTCTGCGGGCTGTCGCCGAAGATGATGGAAACGTTCTTGAAGACGACGGAATCGGTCATTTGGCGTCTCCATCATCGGCGGCGCGGAAGAGACGGTCGAGGATGATCGCAAGGATCACGATGCACAGGCCCGCCTCGAAGCCCATGGAGATGTTCACGGTGTTGAGTGCGCGCACCACGGGAACGCCGAGCCCCTTTGCGCCGACGAGCGCGGCGATGACCACCATCGACAGCGACAGCATGATGGTCTGGGTAAGACCGGCCATGATCTGCGGCGTGGCATAAGGCAGCTCCACCTTGCGCAGCACCTGGCCCGGCGTTGCGCCGAAGGCCTGGGCGGCCTCCACCAGTGAGGGCGGCGTCGAGATGATGCCGAGGCGGGTGAGGCGGATCGGCGCCGGGATCGCGAAGATCACAGTGGCGATGAGGCCCGGCACCATGCCGAGGCCGAAGAGGATCAGCGCCGGGATGAGGTAGACGAAGGTCGGGATCGTCTGCATGAGGTCGAGGATCGGCCGGAGGATCGAATAGAACCACGGCCGCCGCGCCGCCGCGATGCCGAGCGGCACGCCGACCACCATGCTGACGCCGGTTGCCGCCAGAACGAGCGCCAGCGTCTCCGTCGTCTCCTTCCAGTAGCCCTGGTTCACGATGAGAAGCAGACCAAGGAAGGTGAAGGCGGCGACGCCGATCGAACGGCGGAACCACCAGCTGAGACCTGTCACGAGTGCGATGAGGAACAGCGCATAGCCGAACTTGCCGCCGGCGCTGGAGAACGGCCCCTGCAACAGGAAGAGCACCGCATCGATGCCGGCTTGCAGGAAGACTTTCAGGAAGTCGAACAATCCCTTGCCATTCGTCGTCAGCCAGCTGACGGCATCCTTGGCGATCGGGCCGATCGGAATTTTTGAGACGGTGAGCCAATCCACGGCAGTAAGCCTTCGTCTTGAGGTTGACGATGCGCAGCCGGAACGTCTGCGCAATCCGCAACGCAAAACCGCTCGCGCGCCTTTACGGGAATTGCAGTATCCGGAGGCAAGAAGGGCGGGAAAGTTTCCTTCCCGCCCTATTCTGGTCCGTTAGAGACCGAGTGCCGTTTTTGCGGCCGGCAGAGCCTCGCCGCTGCCGTCCTTGGTCGTCACGCCGGCAAGCCACGGCTCGATGGCGGCCGGGTTGGCCTTCAGCCACTCGGTGGCGGCCGTTTCCGGATCCTGTCCGTCGTTCAGGATCTTGCCCATGATCTGGTTTTCCATTTCCAGCGAGAAACTGAGGTTCTGCAGGAATTTGCCAACATTCGGGCATTCGGCGACATAGCCCTTGCGCACGTTGGTGTAGACCGTCGCGCCGCCGAAGTTCGGGCCGAAGATGTCGTCGCCGCCGGTGAGGTAGGTCAGCTTGAAGTTGGCGTTCATCGGGTGCGGTTCCCAGCCGAGGAAGACGACCGGTGTGCCTTCCTGCTCGGCGCGGGCGACTTCCGCCAGCATGCCCTGTTCGGAGGATTCGACGACTTCGAAGCCGGTCAGCTCGAACTTGTTGGCCGAGACCATGTCGATGATCAGGCGGTTGCCGTCATTGCCCGGCTCGATGCCGTAGATCTTCGAGCCCAGTGCATCCTTCTGCTTGGCGATGTCGGCGAAATCCTTGATGCCGAGTTCGGCGCCCTTGGCGTTGGTCGCGAGCGTGTACTTCGCGCCCTCCAGGTTCTCGCGCACGGTCTCGACCGTGCCGTTCTCGCGGAACGGCTTGATGTCGGCTTCCTGGGTCGGCATCCAGTTGCCGAGGAAGACGTCGATGTCCTTGTTGCTGAGCGAGGTATAGGTGACGGGAACGGAAAGGACCGTTACTTCCGTCTCGTAGCCGAGACCCTTCAGGATGACGCTTGCGGTTGCGGTCGTGGCGGTGACGTCCGTCCAGCCCACGTCCGAGAAACGAACCTTGCCACAGCTTTCGGCTTCGGCGGCCGAGACATTGGCGGCGCCAAGCGCGAGGACGGATACGGCTGCGGCAAGAAGGGTCTTGAATGGTGATGCAGACTTCATTTTATTGCTCCCCTTATAACTGGTGGTTTAGCCAATCATCAAAACGACATGCTTTCAAGCACCTTGGCGTAGCTGGAAGCCCCTGAAAGGTCCAATAAATTTCGCGCCTGTTCGCAATTTTGCACATGGATGTCGCAGAAGGCGGGCCGCGCGGTTTTCTGTGGTTTTCCGGCCTTTTCGACTGGAAAATCGTGCCCTGCCGGGTCATGAGGCAAGGACGGAGAAAATCATGGCCAAGCTCTATTTCAGTTACGCGACGATGAACGCGGGCAAGTCGACGCTGCTCCTGCAGGCGTCCTACAACTACCGCGAACGCGGCATGCGCACGGCGATCCTGATCGCCTCCTTCGACGACCGCGCCGGCCAGGGGCGGATCTCCTCGCGCATCGGCCTGACCTCGGAAGCCATCGCCTTCGACCATGCCGACGACCTCTACAAACATGTCGAGGACCTGAACGGCGATGGCGGGGGCGAGATCGCCTGCGTCTTCGTCGACGAGGCGCAGTTCCTTTCCGAAGAGCAGGTCTGGCAGCTTGCCCGCGTCGCCGACCGGCTGCACATACCCGTCATGGCCTATGGTCTGCGCACCGATTTCCAGGGCAAGCTTTTCCCCGGTTCGCAGGCGCTGCTCGCCATCGCCGACGAGTTGCGCGAGGTGCGCACCATCTGCCATTGCGGACGCAAGGCGACGATGGTCGTCCGGCTCGGCGCCGACGGCAAGGTGGCCCGGGAAGGCGCACAGGTGGAAATCGGCGGCAATGACAAGTACGTTTCCTATTGCCGCCGCCACTGGGACGACATCATGAACGCCGATTGACGGCGAAAGGGGCGGTGAGGGGATAAACGATGAAGCATCTTTCTGCCCTGACGACCGCCTTCCTCTGTCTTGCCGCCCCCGCGTCTGCGGAGGGCGATGCGGTTGCGGGGAAGATGGTCTTCAAGAAATGTGCGCCCTGCCATTCCGTCGAGCCGGTCAACCGCGTCGGGCCAACGCTCGCCGGTATCGTCGGGCGGCCGGTCGCCTCCGTTGCAGACTATGAATATTCTGCAAGGATGCGAGCCTTCGCCGAGGGCGGCAGGGTGTGGAACGAGGCCTTGATCGCCGAATATCTGCTGTCGCCCAAGGCGATGGTGCCGGGCACCCGCATGACCTTCGCAGGTCTCAAGAAGATCGAGGACATTGCCAACCTCATCGCCTATCTGAAGGCACCGGCAGGCTACTAGGCGCGTGCCGAAATTTTTCGGCACCGGTCTTGCGGGCCGTCTGCGCTGTCCCACATGTTGTTCGGTAAAAGCGGCGGGCAGGTTCCTATCTGCCTGAATTCGTATAGTGTTGCCGCGATGGAATAAATCGGGCGGCGCAGACGTCTGCCGTGGAGAGTTTCAAGGGGACAAGCATGGCCACACTTCAGAACTTCGATGCGGAAATCGAGAAGACCCGCAGCGTCGTCAACCAGATGCGCGGCAAGATGGAGCAGTCGAGTGCCGTGCTCGACCAGTTCGCTAAGGCGGATACCAAGCTCGGCGACGTCAATTTCGATATCGAGAACGCCCGCATTTCCGATGTCATCAACCAGCAGAAGGTGATGGAGGGCAATATCGCCGATCTCATCATCGGGCTGGAGGATGCGACGAACATCTTCGGCACCGAATTCGAGAGCATGAAGAGCTATACGGGCTACGAAAAGTTCATCGGCATCTTCTCCAAGCAGAAGATGCAGCGCATGCGCACCGACCGTGTCCGCAACATGTCGCTCGCCGGCAACCTGCAGGAACTGCTCTCCAAGTCCGACACGATCGTCGGCATCCTCAAGGAGCAGAAGTCGATCCTGGACCAGCGCTATAAGACATCCGAAGCCAGCCTCGTGCAGGTGATCGAGCGTCGCAAGGGCACGATGGTGAACCTTGAGGCGACCCAGAAGCGTATCGAGGAGCTGAACCCGCTGCTCATGGACCTCGAAAACCGCATCGCCGCCTCGACCGACCAGAAGAGCCGCACGGAACTGGAAGGCGAACGCTCGGCGCTCGCGACCGAGTACAACATGATGCAGGCGAAGGAGCAGGAGCTGCTTGCCGAAAGCCAGACGCTGGAACGCTACACCTCGATGTTCCAGACCTTCGTCGATTCGCTCAACAACCAGATCGCCGCGCAGAACACGCTGATCAACAAGCTGACCATCGATACCGAGCAGCGCATCGTGCTCTACAAGGCGCTTGAGGATTCGTTGAAGACGGCCGCCCAGCAGGATGTGGCGCACAAGATCAACACGCTCGGTTCGCAGGTCGATACCGCAGCGGAAGAGACCATGGCCGGCATCGGCTCGGCCGCCCAGCGCCATATCGGCGACCTTCTCGAAATGCACGAGAAGAACATGCTGTCGACCCAGGACATCCAGCGCCGCAAGAAGCTCGCCGACGATGCTTTCGCGCGGCGCTTCCAGGCCGTGATGGACAAGCACAACACCGCGAACTACGTGAAGCAGTGATGGTCGCAGGCATGCCATGGCCCCTCACCCTAACCCTCTCCCCGCGAGTGGGGAGAGGGGACTTGCCCCATGAACGGCTGTTGGCTGGGGAAAGGCGTGCGGCATATCTCCTTCGCCCCGTTTACGGGGAGAAGGTGGCCGGCAGGCCGGATGAGGGGCGACTGCGGACCGCCCGCGAGGATGCTGCGCCATGAACGCCACCGCCGACAGCGCCGTCGCGCAATATTTCTCCACCATCCGCGCCGCCCTTGGCGGGCTGGAAATCTTCCTTGCCGACCGCAACTCGCCACTCTACCGCAATTCCGTGGTGGGCGAGATCGTCGTGCCCTATCTTGCCCGGCTGAAGGCCTCCTTCGCCTGCTGGGAAAACCGCATCGGCTTCGTCCAGCAGTTCCGCGTGTCGCGCGCCGAGAGCGGCTTTCCGGTGTTTCAGAATGTGCTGGAGCTGGAAAACGACCGGCAGAGCGCGGAAAAACGGCTTGCTGCGATCCCGAACGCCGACCAGCTGCGCGGCGAGATGGCGGATTTCATCCTGCGCCAGAAGGTCTTTCCGAGCGACCTCCAGGCACGCATGGCCGAACGGCTCTATCTGGAGCAGATCGGCAAGGGCGACATCTTCTCGCCCTTCGTGCTGCCGGAAACGATCCGCGTGGCGGTCAATCCGAAGACCATGCGGCCCTACTATGTCGTGTGCTGGGGCGCTTTCGACGGCACGGCGACATTGCCGATGGTCTATATGGCGACCATCGAGGATTCGGGCGAAAACGTCATCAACATGCTGGTGACGAAAGACGGCAAGCTCAATCCTGATGTGGACATTCCGCTGCCGGTCGGCGGCCTGCTCAATCCCGAGCTTGCCAGCCGCTTCGACGATTTTGCGCTGAAGAACAGCGCTTACTCGCTGACGCCGGCGACCATCGCCACCAATCTCGACAAGGATTTCCCGACGCTGCACCCCAAGCAGTTGCGCCGCATCGTGCTCGGCCCGTTCTATTCGGCCGGAATCACCGAGAACAACGAACGGGTCAACGAGATCCTTTCCAAGGTGAGGAAGCCGGAAAATGCCTGGCTTTTGACCTGGACGGTGCAGGAGGTCTTTTCCAAGGCCGAGCGGCCGGCGCAAAAGGGGTTCTGGAGTTCCACCCCGGCGCAGGAGGAGTTCCACATCGAGACCAACGATCTCGAGGCCGCCCGCATGGGTGTCAGCGCCTACGAGAAACACGCGCTGGTGCCGCACGATGCCTATCAGGCGCTCTATGCCGCCGGCGAGACCGCCGGCATTTTCGGCGCTTACAAGGTGCACGTGATCTCGGGCAACCAGGTGATCAGCGAAGGCTAGGCTCTCCTCTCGCCTCGCCGGCCTTGTTGAACACCGGCTGCAAACGGCTCCGCGGAGCCTAAAATCTCTCGGTGGCTTTTCGTCGCCGAATTTTCGGAAGGACTGAGACCGATGAGCCTCAATGCCGGACTGACGACGATCCACGAAGACGATATCGCCAAGCACCAGGCGACGGCGCAGAGCCTCGTCACAAAGCTCGTCATCCTCGAAAGCGAAGACGGCAAGAGCGGCACAGCGCTCGCCGGCACCGGCCGGCGTTTCGTCTCCACCGTCTCGACCGCCGGCACAAGACGCACGCGTGAGGTGGAACTCGCAAAAACCATCCAGTCCGTGCATGCAGCCGATCCGCTGCTGACGCCGCAGCAGCATGCCGTGCTCTTCCGCTCCCGCCGTGGGCTGCAGGTGGCGCTGGCGGTGACGGATGCGTTTTCCCGCCAGACCAATCTGGAGGGCCTACAGGCGCGCAATCTCGCTTCGCCGCTGGCGGGCGAAGAGGCCAACCAGTTCAAGGCGCTGCTTTCCGCCTCCGCCTACATTGCCGCCTTTACCTTCGCCGCCTATCTCGGCGCGACGCTGCCGGGCGAGGGGGAGCCGGTGGAGGACGGCGGCGAGCCGGATTATCTCTTCGATACGCCGCAGGATGCCTTGAAAAGCATGGTCGCCGGTCTTGACCGCACGCTTGCCGGGGCGCCTGACGATGCGGCGCTCATCAGCCGTGCCCGCGCCTTTTCGCGCGTTGCCATCGAGGGGCTGATCGGGCGTCGCGCGCGCTTCACCGGCCTTGCCGGCTTCGAGAATGCCCATATCCGCATCGAGCAGGACGATTTCACGCTTTCCGGTTTCGACGTTGCGCCCGGACAGAAGCGCAAGCCGCTCACGATGACCTTCAAGAAACCGGAGGAGATCATCGGCAACCACATCGCCAAATACCAGGCGATGAAGCTTGCCAAGATGCTGGTCGCCTATGATTTCGAGCGCCAGTTCAACCCTTTCGTCGAACTCGGCGGCTTCCTCTTCACTTTCATTGGTGACGGCATGCCGGGCACCGGCAAGACGATCCTCATCCAGATGCTCGCCGGCCTCGTCAACGGCTACTGCCAGACCGCCGGCTATGCCTTCCACTACGAGAATTTCGGCGTTGACCAGATCTCGTCCTACCAGGGTAAATCCGGCCAGAATTGCAAGGAATTCGTCAACAACGTCATTAATCCCAAGGCGATCGGGTTCGGCACGATCGATGATGTCGACCAGGTGGCCGCGAAACGGTCCGACGACCGCGCCTCCGCCGGCCAGCACGAAGTCACCGCCGTTTTGATGGAGAGCTTTGCCGGCGCCTCGACCGTGGTGCGCGGCAACTGCACCTTCGGCATGTTCTCCAACTATCCGGAAAATGTCGATGACGCGCTCCGCCAGCGCGCCGGCGCGCGGTGGCTTGTCGACGGGCCGCAGACCGAGGACGACTATATCGACATCTTCGCCATGCTGGTCGGCAAGAACCATGCGATCCCGCTCGGCGGGCACACGCTTTTCGAGGGGCAGGAGATCAAGCGCGCCGTCTCCACCTCCTATGGGCAGCATGCCAAACCGCAGGAAGACGGCCTGCTTGCCGTCTGGGAGATGCACGAGAAGGAGCACGGCGCGATCAAGACGCTCGCCGATATCGGCGCCTATCTGCACCGCATCAAGATTGCCGAACCGCGTTTTACCGGCCGCGCCGTCAAGAACATCACCGATGCCATCAAGATGCGCGCCATGGACGTGGAGCTACCGGACGACTGGTTCGCGACGGCCGGCGCTTTCATGCACAAGGGCTACGACGAGAAGAAGGCGATGATCGAGGAGCTGCGCGGGCCGATCACCATGGAGATGGTGCTCCAGGAGATCAACCGCTACGCCGACAGCGAATTCCGCTACACCGACAAATCCGACGACGCTGCCGTTTCGGACATCATCCGCCGCGAACGCCAGCGCGAAAAGGCGATCCACGAGATCGAGAGGATGAAGGCGGAGGGGCGGTGGTGATCGCGGGAGTGCCCCTCATCCGGCCTGCCGGCCACCTTCTCCCCGCAAGCGGGGAGAAGGGATTTGCGGTAATGGGTTCTCCCGATCAACAGCCTTTTGCGGGGTATGTTCCCTCTCCCCGCTTGCGGGGAGAGGGTTAGGGTGAGGGGCAAATGCGCGGCGCAAACGAGCGAAAGACCGTCAAGGCCCGCCGACTGCGCCAAGTCGACAATGATGCAGAGGCATTGCTTTGGTCCGACTTGCGTGGCCGTCGTCTGAACGGTCTCAAGTTTGTGCGGCAATTTGCGATCGGGCCATACTATGCTGACTTTGCGTGCCGGGAGAAAATGCTGGTGGTCGAGGTTGACGGGAGCCAGCATGTCGGTAGTGAGTATGACCAGAAACGAAATGAATTCATGCGCATAAATGGCTGGTCAGTTGCCCGCTTCTGGAACGTTGATGTAATAGGAGAGCGCGAGGCTGTGTTGGAAACGATTTTGGCAGCGTGTGAAGGGCGTCTTTCCGAGCGCGTATCGGCAGCGGACTTTACATATCTGCCTGCAGCGGAGCGCCCATGAAACGCCTCCTCGAAGCCGAATTGATCTATGGCCGGCTCCTGCCGATCGATGAACCGCATCTGGTCGAGCGCTACAACAAGGCGCTGGACGGCTTCGGCATCAAGCGCACGGCGCTGACCAGCTTCCGCATCGACATGACCGGTTTTTCGCCCGAGATCGCCGACGAACTCGGCGACCGGGACTACCTCGATCCGAACCGCGTCAACCGCCGCTTCGTCATCATGACGCCGGAGCAGGTGAACCTGCCGGTGGTGCATACGAGCTTTTCCAACACCGCCGCCCTGATGCACGAGTTCTTCTCGGCCAATGCGCGGGCGATCAACGCCATCACCATCCGCGATGCGCTCTATGGCGAGATCGAGGATTCCGTTTCCGTCGTCAACGACATCGACGACCTGCTGTCGATCAACGAGGTGCGCTTCAAGGTGCTCTCTGCCGAGGACATGCTGGGCAAGGCGGCGGAGCTGCGCGGGCTGGTCGATCGGCTGAAGACCGTACCGAATGCCTGGTCGGATGACGCCATGCTCAACCGCATGGTGGAGCTTGCCAAGCAGACCGGCGACATCCGCCAGAACGCGCTGGTGCCGGACCAGCTCGTCTTCCGCCACGAAGCCTATTGGGCGAATCATTTCGGCGGCGTCTATGTCTTCCTCGACGACAAGACGACGACCGTCATCTGCGATCCCTCCGTGCCCGGCTTCCGCCGCTCGCGGCCCTGGCAGGTGAGCTATATCGCGCTCGACGATCACAAGCGCATCTTCGATTTCCTGGCTTCCACCAAACGGCTGGAGCTGCCGCGCGCCTCGTGGGTGGAGCCGTCCGGCCTTTTCCAGCATCGCGCGGAGATGACGGTCGTCGGCCTCGTCAACCGGGGCGATCCGACCGCCGATCTCGAAAAGGCCGACCGCATCTGGCTGCAGACCTGGATGCACCGCAACGCCGAGCTCGTGGCGCGCGACGGGACCTACCCCTTCCTGCAGGAGGCGATCCGTACCGTCGCGTCGACGGGCGAGATCAAGATCAACGAGGTATCGCCGGAGCGGCGCTTCATGCTGGTGCGCGCCGCACCGGCGCACCCGGACCAGTGGCTGGTCAACCGCCTGATTTCGCGGATGGTTCCCTACGACTTCGTCTCCCGCTTCGTCTTCGACAAGCAAGGGTTCTACGCCGCCTACGAACAATACAGCGAAAAGTTCCGCGCCTATGTTGTGACGACGTTGACGCGGACCTATCTGCAGGACAAGGCTGCCTTCCGCAGGAAACTATTCGGTATCAAAGAGGACGACGCCCATGCTTGACCCGATCGTCGCGTTTTTCCAACGCATCTTCGCGGCCATCGGCCGGGGCATCGGCCTCGTGATCGCCTGGATCCTCTGGCCGTTCATGACGGTGACGAACTGGTATCGGGCGCGGGGCTGGATCATCAAGGGGCCGATCGGCATCGGCCTTCTCGTGCTCATCGGCTTCTACGCCTATTTCATCTGGCAGACCCAGATGTGGAGCGGCTTCAACCCCGACTACGTCAACAGCTACAACCTTGCCCAGCGCAAGCAGGATGCCGGTACGGCCGCCTCGGGCGCCCAGGCGACAACGCCGGCAACGGGCGAGGTTGCCGAGCCGGAGCCGAAGACCTGCGTGCGCTCGGCGATCGTCGACGTAACGGCCGATCTCATCGACTACAATGTCGACCAGAATGCCTGGATCTCCTCCATGCTGCTCTACAAGCTTGGGCTCTTCGGCCTCGACTGGGACAAGACGCCCTGGTTCGACAACAAGGCCTCGTTCCAGCGCGGCATCAACCAGGCGGTCCGCCGCACGGCGGTGGAGCTCGTCGATTCGCTCGGCCGCGTGCGCGGCACTTCGGGCATCAATGCCGATCTCCAGCGCGCCCGCGGCAATATCCAGTTCGATGAGGAAACCTGGTATTTCGGCTCGGATTCGCTGCTGCCGAAGACCCCGACGCCGAACTACTATCGCACGGCCATGGCGGACCTGCGCAAGTTCAACGCCTCGCTCGAAGCCTGTGACGCGATCTTCGACGGCCGCTCGGACAACCTGATCGAATTCCTCGACCGCATCGCCAACGATATCGGCTCGACTTCGGCCATCATTCGCGAGCGGTCGGAGTTCCACAATGGCGGCTGGTTCGATACGCGTGCCGACGATCGTTTCTGGTTCGCCTATGGCCAGCTCTACGGCTACTATGGCATCCTCGCCGCTGCCGGTGCGGATTTCGACGCCGTCATCAAGGCGCGCGGCATCGAGCCGCTCTGGGTGGAAAGCATCAAGCAGCTGCGGTCCGCGCTGAACATCCAGCCGGCAATCATTTCGAACGGCCGCGAAGACGGGTGGATCATGCCGACGCATCTAGCCACGATGGGCTTCTACATTCTGCGCGTGCGCTCAAATCTCGTCGAAATGCGCGATGTGCTGGCGCGATAAATAAGACAGAGCTTTTAAAGTGGCGCGCGTCGGATAACGCGCGCCGCTTTCGTTTCAGGCGCAAATTTATCTCCGTGTGTCGCTTCTGGTCTAGCGGGCGGCAAAACCCGGTGTGGCATCGCCACGGGCTTCACGGTGAAATGGCGCGCCAGACAAGGAAGGAAGCGCCGCCTTCGGGGGAGGAGCCCGGTTGCGGTAGCAGTGCCGAAAGGGAGCGACACCGCATGGCCGACGTGAAATCCGATATCGAAATAGCCCGCGCCGCAAAGAAGAGGCCGATCCTGGAGATCGGCGAAAAGCTCGGCATTCCCGCCGAGCATCTGTTGCCCTATGGCCATGACAAGGCGAAGATCAGCGCCGAGTTCATTGCCGGGCAGAAGGGCAAGAAGAACGGCAAGCTGATCCTCGTCACCGCGATCAATCCCACGCCGGCCGGCGAGGGCAAGACGACGACGACGGTCGGCCTCGGCGACGGCCTCAACCGTATCGGCAAAAAGGCGATCACCTGTATCCGCGAGGCCTCGCTCGGGCCGTGCTTCGGCGTGAAGGGCGGAGCGGCTGGCGGCGGTTACGCGCAGGTCGTGCCGATGGAGGACATGAACCTTCACTTCACCGGTGACTTCCACGCCATCACCTCGGCACACAACCTGCTTTCCGCGCTCATCGACAACCACATCTACTGGGGCAACGAGCAGAACATCGACATCCGCCGCATCGCCTGGCGGCGTGTCATGGACATGAACGACCGGGCGCTGCGCCACATCGTTGCATCGCTCGGCGGGGTCGCCAACGGTTATCCGCGCGAGACGGGTTTCGACATCACGGTTGCCTCGGAGGTCATGGCGATCCTCTGCCTTGCGACGGACCTGAAGGATCTCGAAAAACGTCTGGGCAGCATCATCGTCGGCTATCGCCGAGACAAGTCGCCGGTCTTTGCCCGGGACATCAAGGCGGACGGCGCGATGACGGTGCTGCTGAAGGATGCCATGCAGCCGAACCTCGTGCAGACGCTGGAGAACAATCCGGCCTTCGTGCATGGCGGCCCCTTCGCCAACATCGCGCACGGCTGCAATTCGGTTGTCGCAACCACGACGGCGCTGAAACTCGCCGACTATGTGGTGACGGAAGCCGGTTTCGGCGCCGATCTCGGGGCGGAAAAATTCTTCGACATCAAGTGCCGCAAGGCCGGGCTGAAGCCGGACGCGGCGGTGATCGTCGCTACCGTGCGCGCCATGAAGATGAACGGGGGCGTGAAGAAGGACGATCTTGGCCGGGAAAACATCGATGCGGTGAAAAAGGGCTGCGCGAATCTCGGCCGTCATGTGCAGAACGTCAAGAAGTTCGGCGTGCCCGTTGTCGTCGCCATCAACCATTTCATCTCGGACACGGATGCGGAAATCCAGGCGGTGAAGGACTATGTCGCGACGCTCGGCGCGGAGGCGATCCTCTGCCGGCACTGGGCGCTCGGCTCGGCCGGCATCGAGAACCTTGCGCGCAAGGTGGTGGAGCTGGCCGAATCCGGATTGTCGCAGTTCTCGCCGCTCTATCCCGACGAGATGCCGCTGTTCCAGAAGATCGAGACCATCGCCAAGGACATCTACCATGCCGGCGAGGTGATCGCGGACAAGTCGGTGCGCGACCAGTTGCGTATCTGGGAGGAGCAGGGCTACGGCAACCTGCCGGTCTGCATGGCCAAGACGCAATATTCCTTCTCGACCGACCCGAACCTGCGTGGCGCGCCCTCGGGCCATACGGTGCCGGTGCGCGAAGTGCGCCTTTCGGCCGGTGCCGGTTTCGTCGTCGTCATCACCGGCGAGATCATGACCATGCCGGGCCTGCCGAAGGTGCCGTCGTCGGAAAAGATCTTCCTCAACGAGGAAGGTTTTATCGAGGGGCTGTTCTGAGGCGGGCGTGTTGGCGCTCTCGCACACCTCTGTTCCGTCATGGTCGGGCTTGACCCGACCATCCACGCTACACCCGCTGCATGGATCCTCGGGTCAAGCCCGAGGATGACGGAGGGGAGAACCGGATATCTGAAGGTCCAGAAGGCCCTACGCCCGCCCAAGATAATCCAGCTTGCCCACTGCGACGCCATTGTGGCGCAGGATCGCGTAGGCGGCCGTCAGGTGGAAGTAGAAGTTCGGCAGGGCGAAGGTGAGGAGATAGTCCCTGCCGGAGGAGCTCAGCTCTCCGCCGCGTGTCTTTACCACGACGGTGCGGTCCTCTGCGCCTTCGAAGGCGGCTTCCGGCACGCTGGCGAGATAGGCCGTGGTCTTCTCGATGCGGGCGCGCAGATCAGCCACTGTGGTTTCGTCATCGGCAAAGCTCGGTGCCGCCGTGCCGGTCAGGCGCGCGGCGGCGCCCTTTGCGGTGTCGCTCATGCGCTGGATCTGGCCGGCAAGCGAAAGCATGTCCGGTGCTAGGCGGGCATTGACCAGAATTTCCGGTTTGATCTTCTTGTCTTCAGCGAAGGCCTCGGCCTTGTCGAGCAGCTTGGCGAGCACGGTAAAGCCACGCTGGAAGGCTGGGATGGAGAGATCGTAGGGGGTGATGGACATGGCGGGAACCTTGTTGGGCAGAAAGGACGAAAGGCCGGAAGGCCCCGCCTGAAATAGGGCTGCCACCCGGGTTTTTCAGGAGCCGGCTGAAATATAATCCTCCTACCAGCAATAGCGGTAGCCGCCGCGCCGGTCCTTCACGTCGAGATGCAGGTGGTTCTGGTGCGCCGCGTCGCTGCCGGGGTCGAGCACCGTGGTGAAGTAGAGGCAGGCTGCCTCCGTGATGGTGCGCTGGAACGCGCCTTCGAGGGTCGGCTCCTTGTCCGCCGGGCGGATCGTGACGGTCTTGCCGCTTTTCAGCGTAAAGCCGGCAATGTCCACGGCGTTGCCGAAGGCGTGTTCGGAGATCTTGCCGTCCTCGGCGTTGTTGCGGTTGCGGCAGACATAGGCCGAGGCCTGGGAGAGCATGGTGACGGTTTCGCCGGGCATGGCGGCTTCGAGGGACGGTTTCACCGATCCCTCCATCCAACGGGCGAGCTGTAGCGCAGCCTCACAGCGGATCGTCGCTGCGGGCTCGACCTTGATGCCGCCCGGCAGGGTCTCGAGCAGGACGGGCCTGTCGATGCCGCAGGCCTTGCCGTCGTTGACGGTGGGCACCGCCTTGAAACCGGCCCCGACGGTCTTCAGTGCCGCCAGGCAGGCGGCTTCCTCTGTGTCGTCCTCCCGGGGGCGTTCCTTTGCCTTCTCCGCATCGTCTTCCGCCTTGCGCTCGGCTTCTGCCGAAGTCTTTCCGGAGCCTTCTTCGGATTTCTGTTCCGGCCTTGCTACGGGCAGGGGGCCGTCCTTCGGCAGGTCGGCGGCGCCGGCCAGAATGAGGAGGGCGGCGAGCATGGCTGGTCGGTGGAGCGTGACGATGGTTCCGTTTCCCGGCTGACAAGATCAGCGGGGAAACGCCGGAAACCGGATTTGGTTGCCGGCGGAGCGGTTAGATGCCCGCGCCGTTTGTGATTTCCATCAGCGGACGGGACTGGGCGGTATAGTCGCCGATGATCGTGCGCACCCGCTGAATGAGGTGAACACTGTCGCCGCCGTCGTTGTCTTCGATGAGGTCGAGGAAAAGGCCGACCAGGGTGTGGGCCTCGTCGGCATTGCGCGGTTCGTACCGGTAGAGGGTGTCGAAGGCACGGGCGATCCTGCCGTCCAGCCTTGTGAACTCCGGTGTTTCATAGTCCGCGATCGTTTCCGCGAGCAGGATCTGCATTTCGCGGAACTGTTCCACCATGATGGAGACCATGGGTTCTTGCCTTGATGTCGATGGTTTATCGTGCGCCATTAGCATATGCTCACGGAAGGGGCAAACCTCCAGGCATGGCGAATTCTCGCCATATTGACGGATTGTTTCGCCGCCCTAGTCCGATGCGCAGCAAGTGCGATGCCGGGTGATGCGAGGGCGCAACATCCGGAATACCGTGTCGCGCGGGCTGCAATCGGCCTTGCGTGCGCCGGCACTTCACGCTAACACTCCGCTCATGGAAAAGATGATCAACATCGCTGGTTGGTGGTGGGCTCGCTGAGGCGGCCTTGACCAGTCATGCGTGATTGAGACGACAAGCCGCCCGGAACCTTCGAGGCGGCTTTTTCTTTTTGGGCCGCCGTCACGGGACCGGGCCTGAAACGGAGTTGGGGAATGGCCACGAAAATTCTGGAAGATGGTGCCGAAGCCTACGAGACGAGGGGCGGGGTCACCGTCACACGTCGTCGCCGCGCCGCCGACTATGCCCATGCGATTTCCGCCTATGTCGACAAGCTTGACGAACGGCGCGGCGCGGTTTTCTCGTCGAACTACGAATATCCCGGTCGCTATACCCGCTGGGACACCGCCGTCGTCGATCCGCCGCTCGGCATCTCCTCTTTCGGCCGTGCGGTCTGGATCGAGGCCTACAACGCCCGCGGTACCATACTGCTCGCCTTCATCGCCGACCGTCTGGCGGAGGTGCCGGAACTGGCGCTCGGCGCCCGTACGGAAAACCGTCTCGATCTCGAGGTGAAGCTGCCCGACCGGGTCTTCACCGAGGAAGAGCGTTCCAAGATGCCGACGGTCTTCACCGTGCTGCGCGCCGTCACCGATCTCTTCCATTCGGACCAGGACGCGAGCCTCGGCCTTTACGGCGCCTTCGGCTACGATCTCGCCTTCCAGTTCGATGCAATCGACCTGAAGCTCAAGCGGCCGGATGACCAGCGCGACATGGTACTCTTCCTGCCTGACGAGATCCTCGTCGTCGACCACTACGCCGCCAAGGCCTGGATCGACCGCTATGATTTTGCCAAGGACGGCACTTCGACGGAAGGCAAGGGCGAGGCGATCGCACCCGAGCCGTTCCAGACCGTTGACGTGATCCCGCCGCATGGTGATCATCGCCCCGGCGAATATGCCGAGCTCGTCGTCAAGGCGAAGGAGAGTTTTCGGCGCGGCGACCTGTTCGAAGTGGTTCCGGGCCAGAAATTCTTCGAGCGCTGCGAAAGCAAGCCGTCGGAAATCTCCCGTCGGCTCAAGGCGATCAACCCGTCGCCCTATTCCTTCTTCATCAATCTCGGCAACCAGGAATATCTCGTCGGCGCCTCGCCGGAAATGTTCGTGCGCGTGTCCGGCCGCCGCATCGAGACCTGCCCGATCTCGGGCACGATCAAGCGCGGCGACGATCCGATTGCCGATTCGGAACAGATCCTGAAACTGCTCAACTCCAAGAAGGACGAATCCGAACTGACCATGTGCTCGGACGTCGACCGTAACGACAAGAGCCGCGTCTGCGAGCCGGGTTCGGTCAAGGTCATCGGCCGTCGGCAGATCGAGATGTATTCGCGCCTCATCCACACGGTCGACCATATCGAGGGGCGCCTGCGCGATGACATGGATGCCTTCGACGGCTTCCTCTCGCATGCCTGGGCCGTCACGGTCACAGGAGCGCCGAAACTCTGGGCGATGCGCTTCATCGAGGCGCATGAGAAGAGCCCGCGGGCGTGGTATGGTGGGGCGATCGGTATGGTCGGCTTCAACGGTGACATGAACACGGGCCTGACGCTGCGCACCATCCGCATCAAGGATGGCATCGCGGAGGTGCGTGCCGGTGCCACGCTGCTCTACGATTCCAACCCCGAGGAAGAAGAAGCCGAAACCGAACTGAAGGCCTCCGCCATGATCTCCGCCATCCGCGACGCCAGGTCCGGCAATTCCGCAAAAGTCCAGCGCGACGTCGCGGCCGTCGGCGCTGGTGTCAATATCCTGCTCGTCGACCACGAGGACAGCTTCGTCCACACGCTCGCCAACTACTTCCGCCAGACGGGTGCGACGGTGACGACCGTTCGCACGCCGGTTCCCGAGGAGGTGTTCGATCGCATCAAGCCCGATCTCGTCGTGCTTTCGCCTGGACCGGGCACGCCGAAGGATTTCGACTGCAAGGCGACGATCAAGAAGGCGCGGGCGCGCAACCTGCCGATCTTCGGGGTCTGCCTCGGCCTGCAGGCGCTTGCCGAGGCCTATGGCGGGGAACTGCGCCAGCTCGCCATCCCCATGCACGGCAAGCCGTCGCGCATCCGCGTGCTGGAGCCGGGCGTCGTCTTCTCCGGTCTCGGCCGCGAGGTGACGGTCGGCCGCTACCATTCGATCTTCGCCGATCCGGCCACGCTGCCGCGTGATTTCATCATCACGGCGGAAAGCGAGGACGGCACGATCATGGGTATCGAACATGCCAGCGAGCCGGTGGCGGCGGTGCAATTCCACCCGGAATCGATCATGACGCTCGGCCAGGATGCCGGTATGCGCATGATCGAGAACGTGGTGGCGCACCTTTCGAAAAAAGCGAAGGTAAAAGCCGCCTGAGGCTTTGACAAAACGGCCGAACTGGCCGATATCGACCCCAAGAGAAAACCGCGTGCACGACCCCGTGCGCGCGGTTTTGCGTTGATGGACCAGGCTTTTTGCAACTCGGTTGCATGCGCATGGAGAGTGGCATGGGAAATTCTGACAGGGTCAAGCGGCTGGCGCTCTGGGGCATCCCGCTTTCGCTTTTCGTCATGGGGCTGAAGCTCGTCGCCTGGTGGGTGACGGGGTCCGTGGCGCTCCTGTCGGACGGGCTGGAATCGAGCGTCAATGTGGTGGCGGCCATCGTCGCTTTCGCCGCGATCACCTATGCGGCGAAACCGGCGGACAAGACGCATCCCTTCGGCCACCACAAGGCGGAGTATCTGTCGGCGGTCCTGGAGGGCGTGCTGATCGTCGTGGCGGCGTTGCTGATCGTTGCCGAGGCGTTGCCGGCGGTGCTTGCACCCACACAGATGGAGGCGCCGGCGCTGGGCCTTGCCATCAACTTCCTTGCGGGCGTGATCAACGCGGTCTGGGCCTACACGCTCATCCGTGCAGGGAAACGCTATCGCTCGCCCGCCCTGTCGGCGGACGGACAGCACATCCTCTCCGACGTCGTGACTTCGATCGGCGTGCTCGTCGGCCTCGTTCTCGCCATCGCCACCGGCTATGCGGTGCTGGATCCGCTGCTGGCCGTGCTTGTGGCGCTGAACATCCTTTACCAGGGCTGGAAGGTCATCGCCCATTCGGTCGATGGCCTGATGGACCATGCGGTGGAGCCGGAGGAAGCGGAGGCCATCCAGGCGGCGATTGCCGCGCACGGCGCGGGCTCGCTCGGCGTGCATGACCTGAAGACGCGCAGGGCGGGGGCGGCGACCTTCGTTGATTTCCACCTCGTCGTGCCGGCGCGGATGCCCGTCGGCGAGGCGCACGACATCTGCGACCGGCTGGAGGATGCCATCCGCGCCGTGCAGCCGGGCGCGCAGATCGCCATCCATGTCGAGCCGGAGACGGAAAAGGCGCATGGGATCAGAGTGAAGATCGAAGAGGTTCACAATGAGCAAGACTGACGTATCGGGACTGTCGCAGCTCGGCCAGCCGGTTGATCTGCCGTCCAACCCGGACACCGCCGTTCTGGAAAAGGTGCCGAGCAGCCACGCCGGCACGGATTTCGTGGTGCGTTTCACCGCGCCGGAATTCACCTCGCTCTGCCCGATGACCGGCCAGCCGGATTTCGCGCATATCGTCATCGACTACATACCGGATGGCTGGCTGGTCGAATCGAAGTCGCTGAAGCTCTATTTGCATTCCTTCCGCAACCACGGCGCCTTCCACGAGGACTGCACCATCGACATCGCCAAGCGCCTCGTCGGCCTGCTGGAGCCGAAATGGCTGCGTATCGGCGCCTACTGGTATCCGCGCGGCGGCATTCCGATCGATGTGTTCTGGCAGACGGGCGACGCGCCGAAGGGTGTGTGGATCCCGGATCAGGGCGTCCAGCCCTATCGTGGCCGGGGGTGAAGGGGGGCAGCGGTTTGTCCCGCCGCCCGTCAGGCATCAGCCGAAGGCGAGAACCAGGCCGGTGAGCGCCGTAATGGCCCCGAGGATGCGGGCCGCGATGGCGCCACCCGAAAGGCGCGCGATGCCGAGGCCGAAACCGATGCCGGCAATGTGGAGCAGCGCGGTCGCGACGACGAAGCCGACGCCGAATTCGAAGGCGCCGGCGCTGCCGAGCTCGCCGCCATGGGCATGGCCGTGGAAGAGCGCGAAGGTGGCGACGATCGCGGCCGAGGCCGCCGTGTCGAGTTTCACCGCCATGGCCACGAGCAGGCCGAGGGCGACGACCGAGGCAAGGATCGCCGGCTCGACGAAGGGCAGATCGATACCTGCCAGTGCAAGGCCGAAGCCGACCGCCATCGTTGTAACGAAGGCCACCGGCACGCCCCAGAGCGCCTTGCCGCCGATCTGTGCCGCCCAGAGGCCGACGGCGACCATGACGAGGATATGGTCGAGGCCGAAGAGCGGATGCGAGAAGCCGGCCATGAAGGAGCCGTGCTCTTCCGGATTGAGATGAGCGAAGGCCGGTACGGCCGTGACGGCGAGCGCAGCCAGCGCCAGCGGGATGCGTCTGATCATGGTGTCCCCTGTTCCGCCGGTCTGGGGAATGACCGGCGCCTGTGTCGGTAAGGCAAGGATCGTAGGAGCAGTGCCGGCGCCGGGTCCATACGCAAAGTGCGCACCTTGCCGGGCGTATTTACCCTGTTTTCCGGTGGCGCGGTGAGGCTCTATCGCCACCTATTGGTTTTGTTGCATTGTCTTGGCCAGTGAGTCGCATTATCTGACAGCGACAGGACTATTGACGAGCAATCCGGAGACTTTGGATGAGCGACGAAGACGACAAGAAGACGGAACTGCCCCTGGGCAAGGAAACGGAGGCGAACCTTTTCAAGTCGCGTTCGATCTTTATCTATGGGCCGATCAACCAGGAACTGGCGCAGAAGGTCTGCTCGCAGCTCGTGGCGCTTGCCGCCGCCAGCGACGAAGACATCCGCATCTATGTGAATTCGCCGGGCGGTCACGTCGAATCGGGCGATTCGATCCATGACATGATCAAGTTCATCAAGCCGAAGGTCTGGATGATCGGCACGGGCTGGGTCGCTTCCGCCGGTGCACTGATCTATGTCGCCGCACCGAAGGAACAGCGTCTTTGCCTGCCGAACACCCGCTTCCTCCTGCACCAACCGTCGGGCGGCACCCGCGGCATGGCGTCTGACATCGAGATCCAGGCGCGCGAGATCATCAAGATGAACGAGCGCCTCAACAAGATCTTCGCCGAAGCGACCGGCCAGCCGATCGAGAAGATCGCCAAGGACACGGACCGCGACTACTGGCTCTCGGCCGAAGAAGCCAAGGGTTATGGCCTCGTCTCGCGCATCGTGACGTCGCAGGCGGATATCTGATCCGCCCTTGCCCCTCATCCCCCTGCCGGGACCTTCTCCCCGCAAGCGGGGAGAAGGGGCAGAACGGAGAGCCCATCGCTCTTCTCCCCGCTTGCGGGGAGAAGATGCCGGCAGGCAGGTGAGGGGCGCTTCGGCAAAAATCCTGCGCCCCGCTTGCCCTTTCGTCTCTCCCCCGCTATAAGCCGCCTCATGTTGAAGACCAGCGCACAGATCATCGAACGGGTTTCTCGCGGCAGCGCAGCTGTCCGTGAGCGTTCGCGCGGCTTCTCCTCGCTTCTTCTTCTCGGCCTTACGCGCGGTTGCCGGGTTCGCTGAGGAGCGCCCGGCGGCCGAAAAGCCCGTCCGGCAATAGCTCCTCGTTTCACCCCCAATGCATGAATTCCGCTGCATTCGCCGTCGCCAAGCCCGTGTGCTTGCGCTAAGACGTTCTCGCGAATGCCGGGACGACGAAGAGACGAAGACGATGATTTTGAAGACCCATTCCCCCAAGCAGGGCATGCCCGAGGCCGTAACCAAGTATCAGGCCTACCCGACGATCAACATTGCGGACCGCACCTGGCCCGGCAAGACCATTACCGAGGCGCCGATCTGGTGTTCGGTGGACCTGCGCGACGGGAACCAGTCGCTGGTCAACCCGATGGGCCACGACCGCAAGGCCCGCATGTTCCAGCTGCTGCTGGATATGGGTTTCAAGGAAATCGAGATCGGTTTCCCCTCCGCTTCGCAGACCGATTTCGACTTCGCCCGCTGGTGTGTCGAAGAGGGCAATGTGCCTCAGGATGTCTCCCTCCAGGTGCTGGTGCAGTGCCGCCCGGAGCTGATCACCCGCACCTTTGAAGCCCTGGAAGGCGCCCACAAGCCGATCATCCATTTCTACAATTCGACGAGTGAATTGCAGCGCCGCGTCGTGTTCGCCAAGGACGTTCCTGGCATCAAGCAGATCGCCACCGATGCCGCCAAGATGATCACCGACATGGCCGCCAAGGCCGGCGGCGGCTACCGTTTCGAATATTCCCCGGAGAGTTTTACCGGCACCGAGCTGGAAGTGGCGCTGGAGATCTGCAACGCGGTCGTGGAGATCGTCAAGCCGACGGCGGACAACAAGCTGATCCTCAACCTGCCGTCCACGGTCGAGATGGCGACGCCGAATATCTATGCCGACCAGATCGAATGGATGTGCCGCAACATCGACAACCGCGAGAACGTCATCATCTCGCTGCACCCGCACAACGACCGCGGCACCGGCATCGCCGCGACCGAACTGGCGCTGATGGCCGGCGCCGACCGCGTCGAAGGCACGCTGTTCGGCAATGGCGAGCGCACGGGCAATGTCGACGTCGTCACGCTGGCCTTGAACATGTACACGCAGGGCGTCGATCCCAAGCTCGACTGCTCCGACATCGAGCGCATCAAGGCCGTCTACGAATATTCCAACGAGATGGCCATTCCCGAGCGCCATCCCTATGTCGGCGAACTGGTCTATACGGCCTTCTCTGGCTCGCACCAGGACGCTATCAACAAGGGCATGAAGGCCATCAAGAAGGCCAACAAGCCGATCTGGGAAGTGCCCTATCTGCCGATCGACCCGCAGGACGTCGGCCGCTCCTACGAGGCGATCATCCGCATCAACTCGCAGTCCGGCAAGGGTGGCATCGCCTACATCCTGCAGGAAGACTACGGCATCAACCTGCCGCGCAACCTGCAGGTGGAGTTCCGCGAGGAGATCCAGCGCATTACCGACGAAGAGGGCGTGGAGCTGCCGTCGAAGCGCATCCATGAGAGCTTCATGCAGCGCTATGTCACGCAGCCGGGCACGCGCCTGCGCTTCGTCGATCACCACACCTATCCCGATGATGCCGGCCAGAAGGGCACGCGCATCGTTGCCGCCGAGATCACCGATGGCGGCGAGACGAAGCGCATCGAAGGCAAGGGCACCGGCCCGATCGACGGGTTCATCAATGCCCTCTCGATCTATCTGGGCATCCCGATGTCGGTGGCCGACTATTCCGAGCACTCGCTCCAGCATGGCTCGAACGCGGCGGCCATCGCCTATGTCGAGGTCGAGCATCCCGGCGGCAAGCTGTTCGGCGTCGGCATCAACACGAACATCGTGACGGCCTCGCTCGAAGCCATCGTCTCGGCCGCCAACCGCGTGCTCGCCGTTCGCGGCTAAGCGTTGGCAATTCTGGAACGGAAAAAGCCCGACAGCGACGCTGTCGGGCTTTTTCGATGCCGGAAAACCGTGGGTGCACCCGCTGCGGGAATGCTCAGATCGTCGAGGAAACCGCTTCGGCGATGCGCTCCAGCGCCGGATCGGCCGAGGGGCCGACCACGACATAGGACGCGCTGCCTTTCTGCCAGGAGACGAGGCCGATATCGTTGCGCATGCTTTCGGTGAGGGCCGTGACGGTTTCGACCGGGTCGCTCTGGACGAAACAGATGGCGAAGACCTCGTTCTGGGCATTGCGATAGAGCAGCTGTGCGGCCGGCTTGCCGCCGGCGACCAGCAGGCGCGCGCCTTCGAAGGTCAGGTTCTGGTCGGAAAGGTCAGGCAGCTTGAAGGGCACGCCCGTGCTGGCGGACAGCCATTCGACGATATGTTCCTTGTCACTCGCAGGCACTTCCACGAGATGGCGCGTCTGGCGGGCGTAGATGCGGTGATAGTCGGCGATATCGTCCAGCCAGGTGCGGGCGGGGGCGAACTGGGTAGAGGCAAGCTCAGACGTGCCGTCCTGCCGTTCGCCGACGAGATAACCGGCGGCGCCGCCGGCGAGGAACAGCACGAGCGAGGCGGCAAGCGCCTTTGGCCAGACGGCGGACGGGCGGCGCGGCGCGGCCACGGCGACGGGGATGGCGGCAAAGCCCGCCTTCGGCGGCTCTTCGTCCTTTTTGCCCGCCTCCTTGATGTTGCGCACCAGATCGAGCGGAATGGGCTCCTGCAGCAGCTTGTCGAAGGCGCGGGCGCCGAAATCGCTGCCGAGCTTCAACTTCTCGAAGACAATGCGCGCGTCGTCGTCCTCGGCGAGGATCGCGTTGATCTCGTCCATTTCCGCTTCCGGCAGCTGGCCATCGAGATAGGCCGACAAGCGTACTTCGAGCGGAAGACCCTGTGTGCTCTCCACCATCAGGCCCTCCTTTCCATCTGTTCCGAGATCATGGCCGCAAGCCGGATGCGGGCCGCAGAAAGCCGGCTCATCACGGTGCCGATCGGTATGCCCAGAATATCCGCCGCCTCCCGATAGCTGTGACCTTCGACATTGACGAGGAGAAAGACACTCGAGAGACCTTCCGGCATGGTCATGATCAACTTGTGCAACTGCTTGGCATAGACCGCCTTGTCGGCCGACGCTTCGATATGCAGGCTATCCTGCTCGGCGACATCTACCGTGCCGGACCCTGTGCGGACCTTTCGCTTGCGGATCTCATCCACCCAGAGATTGCGCGTCATGGCATAAACCCAGCTTTCCAGCCGGCCTTCCCCGTTCCATAGATGGCTCCGCGTGATGGCCCGCTCGCATGCCTCCTGCACGAGGTCGTCGGCATCGCTGCCGTTGCGCGTCAGCGTCATCGCAAAACGGCGCAACTTCGGCAGCAAATTGACCAATTCTCGCCGGAACTCATTCGATTCTGCCGTCGGACGCATTGCTTTTCCAAGGAAACGTTCGGGATCAAAACTCTATTCGCTGCCGGGCGGGCAGCGACCGTCTGATATGAAACATTCTTCCTAGGGTCTGCAAGCATGAACGGCAACCCGGAGCGCAGTTTCCCGCGTTCCCTCAACGATTGATCCCTTGTCGGCCGGCGCCGTGCCGTTTCCGGACGGCGCCGCCGGCATTCTGTCAGTAAGTGGTGCGCTCGCCGCCGAGCGACTGGAGCAGCGCGCGATAGGCCCAGGTGTTCTCGCCGCCGCGATCGCGGATTTCGACGAGCTGGACACGGGCGCCTTCGATATCGCCCTGCTCGATCAGCGCCTGGCCCATATAGGAGCGGGCGAGGATATAGTTCTCGTCCTTCTGCAGCGCCCGCTTGTAATAGGCCATGCCTCGCGCCATGTCGCCGAGCTTGCGGGTATTGTAGCCCATGTAGTTGAGGATGCGCGGATCCTCCTGGTCGTAGGCGGCGCGCAGCGCCCGAAGCGCATTCTCATGCTGGCCGGCATAGGCGAATTCGCGTGCGGCCTCATAGAGCTTGTCGTCGATCTTGCGTTCGGTCTTCTTCTGCTCCTCCGTCTTCGCCTTGTCCTCGGGCGTCGTGCCCTCGGCGGGCGTGCCTTCGGCCGGCTTCAGGTCCTCGGGCGCGACGCATTCCTTCTTTTCCTCGTTCCAGATCTTGCCGTCCGTGCAGGTCGTCGTCGTTTCGGTCGCGACCGGCGGGGTGGTGGTATCGGAATCGGCTGCGCGCGCGGCCGACAGCGCCGTCAGCGAAACGGCGGCGCAGAATGAAAGCAGCATGGTGTGGCGGAGCATGGTCATGGGTTCCCTCTCGTTCTTGTCGTCTGCCCGGCGCTGGCCGTTCGAGCGGCCGGCTCTTTCGGTGCTCTTGCGGGCCGACCGTTCTGAGAGGATATGACGGGGGAATAGAGGGTTTTATTCGGCCGGGGATGCTAGAAACGCGTGGTTTCCGCCAGTGCCAGCGCAAGGCCGTCCGTCGTCAGCGCGTAGCGCTCGCGCATGACGTTCCAGTTCCCGGGGGCGCCGGAAATGGAGAACAGGTTGTAGCCCGCCGGCGGCTTGTGGCCGCCCGGCCCCTGCGAGGCCGAGGCAATGCCGACGACGGGAATCTGCTTCGTCTGCCCGGGCAGCCAATGCACCGTATTGAGGTGGGTGTGGCCGTGCAGCACGAGGTCGGCGCCACCCGTCGAGACCGTGGCGGCGAAGCGGCGGATGCCGATCATGCGCTTGTGGAGCGAGGTTGCGCCGCGGATCGGCGGGTGGTGGATCAGCACGACACGGAAGAGGCCGTGCTTCTCTGCCGCCCGCAGGAGATTGACGGTTTCGCGCGCCTGCCGCCTGCCGAAATAGCCCGAGGCGGCGAAGGGCGGCGTTGCGACCGCCGTCGAGCAGCCGATGATCGCCACCTGGCCGCGAACCCGCATGTAGGGAAAGACGTGAAAGTCCTCGTCCCATTCGGCCGGTGCGTTGTCGCCACGCATGTAGGGATACCAGGCCCTGGTCGATTTTTCGTAGGCGCCCCGCACATAGGCGTCGTGGTTGCCCGGCACGACCGAGACGTTCTCCGGCGTGCCAGCCTCCGTCAGCCAGCTTTTGACGGCGGCGATCTCGAGCGAGGAGGCAAGGTTCACGAGGTCGCCGGTGATCGCCAGATGATCCGGGTCGCGCCGCTCGAGATCGTCCAGAACGATGTCCAGCGTGTTGGCGAAGAGGTGTCGGCGCCGGTTGCGGTGCCAGTTGACGAAGCCGGTGATGCGCTTGGAAAAAAGCTCCAGGAAGGTGAGGGCAGGGAGCGGCCCGAGATGGACGTCCGATATATGGGCAAGTCTGAACATATCCTTCCTTAGTGCATAAGATGCGCAAGGGGAACGCAAGGCGTGGATATTCCTCGGTCTTTGGCGCGGTGAGACTTGATTTGGCCAAAAGCTTCCGGCGAAGTGCCGCCATGGACCAGGACAAGCCCGCCGCCGCACCACCGACCCGCAGCCGCCTCAGGCGGCTTGCGACGCGTGTGCTGCACGGCTACTTCGCGCTTTCCCGCGGCATGACGATGGGCGTGCGCGCCGCCTGCTTCGACGAGGCCGGCCGGCTCTTCCTGGTGCGTCACAGCTATGTGCCCGGCTGGCACCTGCCGGGCGGCGGCATCGAGCGCGGCGAGACGGCGCTGGAGGCGCTGGCCAAGGAGATGCGCGAGGAGGGCAATCTCGTTGTGGGTGCGGCGCCCCGGCTCGTGCACGTCTATTTCAACCGGCAGACCAGCAAGCGCGACCACGTTCTCCTCTACTGCTGCGAAGGCGTCACCCAGTCCACACCGCGCCTGAAGGACCGGGAGATTGTCGAGGCCGGCTTCTTCGGGCTCGACGCCCTGCCGGCCGCAACGACCGCCGCCACCCGGCGGCGACTGGAGGAGCTTGCCGGCCGGGCGCCGTTTGCTGATGTGTGGTAGGTTCAGGCCGCCTTCAGCCGCTCGCGGCCATGGGGCAGGGTCAGGTCGAGTTCGGGGCCGACGGGCACGATCCCCGTCGGATTGATCGTCGTGTGGCTGCGGTAGTAGTGCTCCTTGATGTGGCGCATGTTCACCGTTCCGGCGATACCCGGCACCTGGTAGAGTTCGCGCAGATAGCCGGAAAGATTGGGGTAATCGGCGATGCGGCGGATGTTGCACTTGAAGTGGCCGACATAGACCGGATCGAAGCGCACTAGCGTGGTGAAGAGCCGCCAATCGGCCTCCGTCAACCGGTCGCCGGTGAGATAGCGTTTCGTGGAAAGCCGGTCATCGAGACGGTCCAGCATCTCGAAGAGCTTTTGCACGGCGCCTTCGTAGGCGTCCTGTGCCGTCGCGAAACCGGCCTTGTAGACGCCGTTGTTGACGGTGTCGTAGATCGCCTCGTTGAGCACGTCGATCTCCGCACGCAGCGGTTCGGGATAATAGTCCTCGCGCGAACCGGTGATACCGTCGAAAGCCGCGTTGAACATGCGGATGATCTCAGCCGATTCGTTCGAGACCAGGCGGTTCTGTTTCTTGTCCCAGAGAACCGGCACGGTGACGCGGCCGGAATAGTGCGGATCGGCCTTCTGGTAGATTTCGTAGAGTGCGGTGGCACCGAACAGCGGATCGAGCGTGCCGCCGTTCTCGCCCTTGAACTCCCAGCCTCGGGTCAGCATCAGCGGATCGACGACGGAGACCGTGATGAGTTCTTCCAGCTTCTTCAGCTTGCGGAAGATCAGCGTGCGGTGCGCCCAGGGACAGGCATAGGAGACATAGAGATGGTAGCGTCCGGCCTCCGCGGCAAAGCCGCCTTCGCCGGTCGGTCCCGGCGCGCCGTCCGGCATGATCCAGTTGCGGAACTGCGAGGCGGCGCGCTTGAAATGGCCCTTCGTCGATTCCGTGTCATACCAGACGTCGTGCCAGACGCCGTCCACGAGCATGCCCATGATATTCTCCTTCTGCCGCCTTTCGCGGCCAAAATGTGCAGCCATAGTGCGCATGTGGACGAAGCGTGGATAGGGGCATTTTGATGAACAGTGCGTTTTGCTCTTTGACAGACGCGAAATTTCTGCTATCGGCGCAGGTCAGTACCGGCGCTCAAGCCGGCAAGGAAGACGAACCCCGCATGTTCTACACCGGAACCCCACGACGACGCTGATGCTCCTGCTGCGCCCCCTGGCGGCGGCGCGATCACCCGCATCCCTCGTTTCGTATCCGGTTCCCTGATCCATGAACATGCTCAAGCACGACCTCGTCTACCTCACGGAAGATGTCTCCCACGACGCGGCCATCGAACACATCAACGAAGAGGCCTTCGGTCCCGGCCGGCATGTGCGTGCGGCTGCGCGCATCCGCGAGCAGGGGCCGCACGACCTGTCGCTCTCCTTCGTCTGTACCGATGACGGCGAGACGATCGCCTCCGTGCGCATGACGCCGGTGCTGGCGGGCGGCGTGAAGGCACACCTGCTCGGCCCGCTCGCCGTGCGGCCGTCGCACATGAACAAGGGTATCGGCCGGGAACTGCTGCGGATCGCCTGCGCGGCGGCCAAGCGCAAGGGTTCGGAAGCGGTGGTCCTCGTCGGTGATCCGCCCTACTACGGCCCGCTCGGTTTCGAAAAGGTCGCGTGGAATGCGCTCGCCTTCCCCGGTCCGGTCGATCCGGCCCGGGTGCTCGTCATGCCCTTTGCCGAGGATACGCATGCGCGGCTGAAGGGTGTGATTGCGTGGCGGTGCGGCGAGGGGGCTAACCCCGGCGTTTGAGGCCCCCTCATCTTGCTGCCGCCACCATCTCCCCGCAAGCGGGAAGATGGTGAAATTTGCTAGGGCTTCCTACCCATCGGACTGTGTTGTTGGGAGAACAACGCGACATAGCGCTTCCCCCCGCATGCGGGGAGAAGGGGTCGGCAGCCGGCTGAGGGGTAATCTCAGTCCTTCAACTCCATGAAGCGGATGTGGTTGTTGAACGGATCCGTCACCGTCACCTCCAGCCGCGAGCCCTCATCCTCCAGCCCCGGCTTCATGTAGCGGTAGTCCTTGCCGATCAGCTCCTTCTGGAAGGCGCGGATGCCCGTCATGTAGACGACCATGTTGCCGCCTGGCGTCGCGTCGCCCGCATGTTCGGACAGGTGCAGCCGGAGGCCGCCGCGCGAGACCTGGGTATAGAGCGGAAAATTCTCGCCGTAGCGGTGTTCCCAATCGATGGAGAAGCCGAGGAAGCCGAGATAGAATTCGTGCGCCTTCGCCACATCGAAGATGCGGACGATCGGCACCGCCTGCTCGAATTCGATGCCGGCCGGCGGCCTGGCTTCGATCTTGGCGGACAGGATGTTCCACGTCTCGGCGCCGAACTGGCGGGCGACGATTTCGAGGGCCTGGCTGTGGGGGATGTCGATGTCGCGGGCGGCAAGCGCCTCCCGCAGGGTTTTCGCCATGGTTTTTGCGTCGCGAAAGTCGCGCATGTCCGTTCCTCATATCAGGCGAAGTCTTCGTCAGTGCCCGCATTGCCGACGCCTTCGCCACGATGAACGGTGGAGAAAGGTTTTTCGGGAGGCGTTCGCCATGCCGTTGGAAAGGCGCGGGTCTGCCGGCCGCCTCCGGCCGTGCCGCGACACTAGCCGAACGTTTGGCGTGGCGCCAGAGGCGATTACCGCCCTTCGCGATACCACATGGCCGAGAAGGCGAGCAGCAGCAGGCCGACTCCGGCAAAACCGGCAAAGAGCGGCAGCGAGTTGATGCCCTTCAGCACCGTCTCGTCCGTCATGCGCAGCGACAGGCGGTTCTCGTCGATGGTGCGGACCTGACCCGACACCGGCAGCAGCGGCGGCAAGGACACGGCCTCGCCCTCCGCATCGACCAGCCGGCGCACCGTCCCCCTCGTGGCCTCGGCGAGCGGCTTCAGGCTCTCGGTGGTCGAGATCGTCGCCTTGAACTCCGGCGCATCGACAGCACCGACATGGACGAGGGCGGAAAGGTTGTCGTTGGTGATCTCGTAGAGGCCGGTCTCCGCCGTCGGCACTTCGGCGCGGTAGAGGCCGGGTTCGGCCTCGGTGAGTACCACCTGCTGCGTTGCGCCGGAGGGCAGTTTCAGCGTCGCCTCGCCCGGCGCGTCGCCGATCGTCTGGCGGTTGATCTGGAGCGTGCGGCCGAAGGTGCGGGCGGTCAGCGCCTCCTCCTCCAGCGCAGGCTCCTGCATCAGCCAGTGCGCCGTGCGACGGTAGAGCGAGACATGCGGGCCGCCCCCTTCGAAACCGCGCGCCCAGAGCCACCCCTGGTCGGAAAGCAGCATGGCGACGCGGCCCTTGCCGGCGCGGTTCAGCACCAGGAGCGGCTTGCCGTCATTGGCCTCCATCACGACATTGCCGTCCGGGCGCTGGACGTCGACGGTGCGGAACCAGCGGCCCCAGCGCGGGGGCTCCTCGCCCGCGCCTTCGAGGCCGCGCGTGACGGGGTGCTTTTTGCCCTGGTCCGAAAGACGCGGATAGAAGGGTGCCTCGTTCATCGCGCCCGTCGGGTTCGCCGGCAGCACAACCGAGAGCGGGGTGCCGGCGATGGAATCGTTGCCTGCATGCTCCGGCCCGGCTGCGATCAGCAGCGCGCCGCCGTTTTCCACGTACTGGGCGATGTTGTCGTAGTAGAGGATCGGCAGCACGCCGCGGTGCTGGTAGCGGTCGAAAATGATGAGATCGAACTCGTTGATCTTGTCGACGAAGAGTTCGCGGGTCGGGAAGGCGATCAGCGACAGTTCGTTGATCGGCGTGCCGTCCTGCTTTTCCGGCGGACGCAGGATGGTGAAGTGCACGAGATCGATGGCCGTGTCGGACTTCAGGAGGTTGCGCCAGGCGCGCTCGCCGGCATGCGGCTCGCCGGAGACCAGCAGCACGCGCAGGTTCTCGCGGATGCCCTCGATGACATGGACGGCGCGGTTGTTCGCCGTGGTGATCTCGCCCGCGACCGGCTCGACCTCGAACTCCAGGATATTGTTGCCGCCGCGCGGGACGGTGAAGCCGAGCGGGTGTTCTGTGCCCGGCTGGGCGATTTCCGAGGCGATCTCGTTGCCGTTGAGACGCACAGTCACGCGGGCGGTGCCGCCGGGGCCGGCGCCGTCGTCCACCACGCGGAATTTCAGCTCCTGCGGCTCGCCGACGATGCCGAAGCGCGGCGCGCTGACGATCTCGATGCGGCGGTCGAATTCATCCGGCCGGCCGGTGACGAGGGCATGTACCGGCGCTTCGAAACTGGAGAAGGCCGATGCCTCCGGAATGTCGTGCACCTGGCCGTCGGTGATGAGGATCGCGCCGCCGACGCGCGAGCGCGGCACATCGGCGATCGCGGCGTTGAGCGCGTCGAAGAGGCGGGTGGAGGGCGTGTCCGACGTGCCGTCGTCGCCGGCCTCCACGATGCGCGGCTCGATGCGGGGATAGCGGGAAAAGCGTTCCTTGAGGCCTTCGAGCGCGGCGTTGGTCTGCGCGGTGCGCTGTTCGTTGTCCTGGCTCTGGCTGCGGTCGACGATGACGGGCACGACGGTCGACAGCGCCTCGCGATCCTCCTGCAAAAACACCGGGTTGGCGAGGGCGAAGACGAGAAGAGCGAGCGCCAGCGCGCGGATGAAGGCGCCGCGCAGGCCACGCCAGAAGCCGAGGGCGGCAAGCGCGATGCCGGCGAGGGCGATTGCGCCGATGGCGAGCCAAGGCAGGAAGGGGGAGAACTGGAGGGTCATGTCATTGTCCCAGCCGTTCGAGGAGGGCGGGAACGTGCACCTGGTCCGCCTTGTAGTTGCCGGTCAGCATGTACATCATGATGTTGACGCCGGCGCGGAAGGCGTGGTCGCGCTGGACTTCATCCGGCGGCACGGTCGGCAGCAGCGCCATGCCGTTGGCATCGACCGCCCAGGCGCCGGCGAAATCGTTGCCGGTGATCATGATCGGTGAGACGCCGTCGCCTGCGCGGGCCGGGCGGCTCGGGTCCTCTGCGCGGTCAAGCTCGGCCTCGATCCAGAGCGGGCTGCCGGCATAGCGGCCGGGGAAGTTCGCGAGCAGGTAGAACGCCTTGGTCAGGACGTGGTCGGCCGGAACGGGTTCGAGCGGGGGAATGTCGAGATTGGCGAGGATTGCCTGAAGGCGTTCGGTGTTCGGGCTCGTCGAGTTGCCGTCGAGCGAGACATACTGATCGCGGGTGTCGAACAGCACCGTACCGCCATTGCGCATATAGGCGTCGATGCGGCTGATCGCGGCGCTGGAGGGCATTTCTGCGCTGGCGCTCACCGGCCAGTAGATGATCGGGTAGAGCGACAGCTCGTCCCTGGAAATATCGACGCCGACAGGTTCGCCGGGCTCCAGCGTGGTGCGGTAGGTGAGGAATTCCGTGAGGCCGGCAAGGCCGCGTTCGGAGATGCGGTCCACTTCGCCCTCGCCGGTGACGACATAAGCGATATGCGTCGTGTCGAGCCGCGACATGATCGTCTCGTCGCCCGGTTTGTTGTCGGCCGCGTGGCTTTCCGACGGCGCGACGATCAGCGCGCCGGCGACGAGTGCCAGAAGCACGGCGGCGGTCGCGCCGCGTTTCGGCACGCTGCGGGCGGCGGCAGCGAAGGCGCCGCCCATGAAGAGCACGATGGCGCAATCGGCAAGCAGCAGGAGGGCGGCGAGGGTGAAGAGGTGCGGTTTCAGCGACCAGGTCTCCTTGCCGGCAAGCGGCTCGCGCGTGACGCTCGCCCCGTCAGCGATGGCGAGCGGGCGGATCTCGTGGCCGGGCGGGAAGAGGTTGTGGGCGACATAGCCGTCCTCCGTGCCGTAGAGGCCGGGCGGGTTGTCGAAGCTCGCGATCGCCTTCGTGGCATTGCCCGTGGCGAGCGGTTTTGCCTCGCCGGTTGCGGCGGCAAGCGTGCCGTTGGCGGTCATCAGCCGGTAGGGCGGCAGGCCTTGGGTTTCTGCGGCGTCGCCGGTCGAAACGCCGCCGCCGCGCGAAAGCTGCACGGTGCGGCGGAGCATTTCGACGAAATCGCCTGACAGCGGCAGGTTGGACCAGCCGGTTTCCGCGCTGATGTGGAAAAGCACGATGCGGCCGGAGCCGAGCGGGCCGGTCGTCACCAGCGGCGTGCCGTCGGCAAGGTTTGCCCAGGTACGCTCGGCAAGGTCGGGCGTCGGTTCGGCGAGCACCTGGCGCTTGATGAGGATGCCTTCCGGTGCGCGCATGCCGAAGAACGGGCTGTTTTGCGGATAGGCGGACAGCGGTTGCGGCTCGGACCACGACAGAGCGCCGCCGAGTGCGCGTTCGCCCTTGCGCAGCATGACCGGCACCAGCGGATCGTCCGCGGGAGCGGCGGCAAGGCGTGGGCCGGCGAAGCGGATGAGCATGCCGCCGGCCTCAATCCAGCGCTGCACCGCGCCCTGTACATCCTCCGGCAGGCGGCCGATATCGGCCATGATCAGCACGGAGGGGTTTTGCTCCAGAAGCTCGGGAATGGCGACCGAGAGGTCGGCGACGCTCGGCTCGATCAGGTCGGCATAGGGGGCGAGCGCGCGGTTGATGTAATGCAGCGGCGAGAGCAGCGGCTGGCTGGCATCGACCACCTCGCCGGAGAGGAAGGCGACGCGGCGGCGGCGGAAACCGTCGTCGAGGAGGTATGTGCCGCCGGCGTTTGCCAGCCCGTCGATGGCGATGCGGGCAAAATCGTTGCGCAGTTCGAAGGGGGCGGTGATCGTGCCCGTCGTCGTCGTGCTGCCCGCGGCGAAATCGGCCGTGCCCGTTGCGATGGGGCGACCGCGGGAATCATGTGCCGTCAGCGGCAGGCTGCGCGCTGCGCCGCCGTCGAGGCGGGTGAGGGTGACGGAGAGCGCATCCGAACCGTTGTTCGCCGCCGTGATGGCGACGGCCGGCAATCCGTCGCCGGCGATCAGGCGGAAATCGGCGGGCGAGAGAGACTGCAGCGCGGAGACCGTCTCGTCGGTCTCGCCGCCGGCCATGCCGTCGCTGATGAAGGCGATGGTGCCCGGCGCGGTGCCGTCGAGCGCGGTGCGCAGCGAGGCGACGGCGCCGGCGCGGTCGGCCGGCAGCGGACGGACCTCCGCCGCGGCAAGGCGGGTGCGCGCGGTTGCGGCATCGACGGGCACGGCGTCGTGCTGTCGGTCGGCGGTCAGCACCAGCGAGATCGGCACGTCGCGGCTTTCGGCGTCGTCGATCAGCGTCGATGCCGTGTCGATGCGCTGTTGCCAGTCGGTGGCGGTGGCCCAGCTATTGTCGACGACGAGGGCGAGGGGGCCGCTCGACGCGAGCGTGTTGGTCCGCGGGTTGAAGACCGGGTCGGCGATCGCAAAAATGATCGCGGCGGCCATGAGCATGCGCAGCAGCGTCAGCCACCAGGGACTTTGCGCCGGCGTCTCCTCGCGCTTCATGATCGAGGCGAGGATGGCGAAGGGCGGAAAGACCTCGGTGAGCGGTTTTGGCGGGGTCAGGCGCAGCAGCCACCAGATGACCGGCAGCAGCACCAGCGTTGTCAGCACGGCGGGGAACGCGAAGGCAAAGGCGGTCATCGGCCGCGGCCCTCCGTTTTCATGGCCGGCATGCCGGAGAGATACATGTGCACGGCGACCAGTGCCTCGGAGGCAAGCCGATCGGTGCGATGGGGCACGAAACTCCAGCCGAGATGGCGCAGATTGTCGGCGAGCGTGTCGCGGCGCGCGCTATAGGCGCGGGCGTAGTCTTCCTTCAGCGTCTCGGCGCGGCCGGCGGTAAGTTTTTGGCCGCTTTCGGGATCGGTGAATTCGGTGCGACCGACATAGGGGAAGGTTTCTTCCGCGGGGTCGGCGATCTCCACCACATGGCCTCTAAGGCCCCGGCGCGCAAGCGGGCCGAGGCGCTCCATGACGTCCTCGACGGGATCGAGAAAATCGCCGATCAGCACGATATCGCTGTTGCCGCGGATCATGCCCGTGTCCGGCAGGCCGCTGACGGAGGTATTGTGCATCAGGGCGGTGGCGAGCCGTTCGGCGGCGTTGCGCGCCGCGATCGGCTCCATGACGCCGGGGCAGCCGATGCGCTCGCCGGAGCGCGCGAGGATTTCGGCGAGCGCCAGCATGAGAACCAGCGCGCGGCTCTCCTTCGAGACACTGCCGAAGGTGGACTTGTACATCATCGAGGGCGAAAGATCGGCCCAGATCCAGACGGTGTGGGCGGCTTCCCATTCGCGGTCGCGCACATAGGTGTGGTCGTCGCGGGCCGAGCGCCGCCAGTCGATGCGTGACAGGCTCTCGCCGTCGACATAGGGGCGGAACTGCCAGAAATTTTCACCGATGCCGCGCTTGCGGCGGCCGTGCCAGCCGGCAATCACGGTGTTGGCAAGGCGTTGGGCTTCCACCATGCAATCGGGGATGAGGGCAGCGCGCGCCTGCGCCCGCGAAAGCACCTCGCGGGTCGGTGTTGGCTCGACGATCTGGCCGACGGACGCCATGCGCTCTCCCCGCTCAGCCGCCGGCCTGCCGGACGAGGCCCGCGATGACGTCCCGCACCGACATGCCTTCCGCGCGGGCGCCGAAGGTCAGCGCCATGCGGTGCTGGAGGATCGGTTCGGCGAGCGCCAGCACGTCGTCAACGGAGGGCGCGAGGCGGCCTTCGTAGAGCGCGCGAGCGCGGGCGCAGAGCATCATCGCCTGGCCGGCGCGCGGGCCCGGGCCCCAGGCGACGTGTTTGTCGGTCGAAGCGACGCCGTTGCCCGGGCGGGCGGAGCGTACCAGCGAAAGGATCGCGTCGAGCACCTTCTCGCTCACCGGCATCTGGCGGATGAGGGTCTGGATTTCGATGAGGCGGTCGGCGGCGATGGCGGCGCTCGCTTGCGCCTCGTGCACGCCGGTCGTTTCGAGCAGGATCTGCCGTTCAGCGGCGAGCTCCGGATAGTGCACGTCCACCTGCAAGAGGAAGCGGTCGAGCTGGGCTTCGGGCAGCGGATAGGTGCCTTCCTGCTCCAGCGGGTTCTGCGTCGCCAGCACATGGAAGGGTTTTGGCAGGTCGTTCGCCCGGCCGGCGACCGTCACATGGTATTCCTGCATCGCCTGGAGCAGGGCGGACTGGGTGCGCGGCGAGGCGCGGTTGATCTCGTCGGCCATCAGCAATTGCGTGAAGATCGGGCCGGGCACGAAGCGGAAGGAGCGCTTGCCGTTCTCGTCCTGATCCATCACTTCGGAGCCGAGGATATCGGAGGGCATCAGATCGGGTGTGAACTGGATGCGGCTGGAGGAGAGGCCGAGTACGGTGCCGAGCGTTGCGACCAGCTTGGTCTTGGCAAGGCCCGGTACGCCGACGAGCAGGGCGTGGCCGCCTGACAGTACGGCGAGCATGGTCTGTTCGACCACGCTTTCCTGGCCGAAGATGACCTTGCCGACCTCCTGCTTGATGGCGGCGATGTCGGAGAGCGCCCGTTCCGCGGCGGCGATCACCGTTTTTTCGTCCAGGCCAGCCTCGGGGGAATTCTGAACGCCCATGGTCGTCTCCGCTACCGATCTCAAATTTTGAGGCGAATCGTGGTCTTGCCGCGTTCGCTTCATACATAGAAAGCTTATTAGCTCACCCGTGGCTGACAAGCGGCCACGAAATGACTATCTCGTGAGTGTATCCACCCTTTCCTCTGGGGAGGAAGGGCCTCTCGCGGAGATAGGGTTCAACCGGGACGGAACAATGGCAACGGGCGAAATTCGCGAAAGCGGCGATGCGGCGGGACTGGCCGCGCTGATTTCCCGCGCGGGCGCGGAAACCGGCGGGCGCGGCCTGCCGCCGGTCGAGCGCTGGAACCCGCCGTTCTGCGGCGATATCGATATGGAGATCCGCGCCGACGGTACCTGGTTCTATCTGGGAACGCCGATCGGCCGCGCGCCGCTGGTGCGGCTGTTTTCCACCGTGCTGCGCAAGGACGAGGACGGTAAGATCTATCTGGTGACGCCGGTCGAGAAGGTCGGCATCCGCGTCGTGGATGCGCCGTTCCTGGCGGTGGAAATGAATGCGTCGGGCGAGGGCGCGGGGCAAAAGCTCACCTTCCGCACCAATGTCGGCGATGTCGTCGAGGCCGGGCGGGAGCACCCGCTGCGTTTCGTCATCGAGGGCGAAAACAGCGAGCTGAAGCCCTATCTCCTCGTGCGCGGGCGGCTGGAGGCGCTGGTCTCGCGGGCGATGATGTACGAGCTTGTCGGCCTTGGCGAGACGATCGAGATTGACGGTGTAAAAATGTTCGCCGTGCGTTCGGGCGGCACGGTCTTCCCGGTCATGCCGGCAGCCGAGCTGGATGCACTGTCGCGATGAGTTTTCCCCCTTTTAGTGCTGCGGAATTTCGTCGCCGGGCGATGGAGCAGATGCTGACGCTCGGCGAGGAGAGTTGGCGCGAGCATGGTGACAGCCTGCTCAATCCCGGCGTCATCCCCCATATCGAAGGCATGAAGCTGCGCGATGCCGCGGTGCTGATCCCCGTCGTCGACGAAGGCGAGGAGGCGCGCGTCATCTTCACGCAGCGCACCGCGACGATGCGCAAACATTCCGGTCAGGTCGCCTTTCCCGGCGGCGCGGTCGATGACGAGGACGCCGATGTCGAGACGGCGGCGATGCGCGAGGCGGAGGAGGAGATCAGCCTCGACCGCCGTTTCGTCGAGCCGGTCGGTCGGCTGCCGCAATACAAGGCATTGTCGGGTTTCTCCATCACGCCGGTTTTGGCGGTGGTGCAGCCGGGGTTCGAACTCACGCCCAATCCGGCGGAAGTCGAGACGGTTTTCGACGTGCCGCTCTCCTTCCTGATGGACCCGCGCAACCACGAGCGGGGCAGCGGCATCTGGCTTGGCGGCGAGCGGCATTATTATCGCATGCCCTATGAGGGGCATAATATCTGGGGCATCACCGCCGGCATCGTGCGGGTGATCTATGAAAGGCTTTATGCATGACGTCTGTTTCGGGCGAGGCGTGGTTTGCCGATCCGGCGCTCGTTCGCGTGCTGGCGCTCTTGAACAGTGACGGCGGGGAGGCGCGCGTCGCCGGCGGGGCCGTGCGCAACAGCCTGATGGGCCTGCCGGTCGCCGATGTCGATATCGCGACGACGCTGCGGCCCGAGGTGGTTGTCGAGCGAGCGAAGGAAGCCGGCATCAAGGCGGTGCCGACGGGCATCGAGCATGGCACGGTGACGCTCGTCATCGAGGGCAAACCCTTCGAGGTGACGACGTTGCGCCGCGACATTTCCACCGACGGCCGCCATGCCGAAGTCGCCTTCGGCACGGACTGGCGGGCGGACGCCGAACGGCGCGACCTGACGATCAACGCGCTCTATGCCGATGCCGGCGGTGCAGTCATCGATCTCGTGGGCGGCCTGCCGGATATCGAGAGCCGCACCGTGCGTTTCATCGGCGATGCGGGAACGCGCATTGCGGAGGATCACCTGCGCATCCTGCGCTTTTTCCGCTTCTTTGCGCTCTACGGCAGCGGCCGGCCCGATGCGGACGGGCTGAAGGCCTGCGCACGGGCGAAGGGCAGCCTTGGAAAACTTTCAGCCGAGCGCGTCTGGTCCGAGACGAAGAAATTGCTCGTAGCGCCCGATCCCGGCCGCGCGCTGCTGTGGATGCGGCAGGCGGGCGTGCTCACCGAAATCCTGCCCGAGACGGAAAAGTGGGGCATCGATGCAATCCCCGGCCTGATCCATGCCGAAAAGGCGTTCGACTGGAAGCCCGACCCGATGCTGCGCCTTGCCGCCATGGTGCCGGCGGATCGCGACCGGCTGAAGGCGCTCGCCGAGCGCCTGCGCCTTTCCAAGGCGGAGGCGGCCGTTCTCGACCATTGGGCGGCCGCGCCGGAAATCGCGCCGAAACTTGCCGAGACGGCATTCGAGCGGCTGCTTTATCGCAGCGGTGTGCAGGGGCTGACGATGCGGCTGAAGCTGGCACTGGCGTCCGCCCGGGCGCGGGGCCTTGGTGACCCGGAGGCGCTGGCCTTTGCCGGCCTTTGCCAGCGGCTTCTTGCTCGGGCCGAGAAATGGCACCGGCCGACCTTCCCGCTGAACGGCGCGGACGTGCTTGCCGCGGGTGTTCCCGCCGGCCCGAAGGTCGGTGCGGTTCTGGGGGCGATCGAAGAGGCATGGGTGGCGGGCAACTTCCATGACGGCCGCGCAAATCTGCTTGCCCGTCTGGCGGCGATGGCAAAGGAGGAGCTTTCCACGCCCTGAGCGCATCATGATCCTTCAGGTTCGCGTCTGACGTCAGGCCTTTGATTTTCCGGGTGCTACCGCAAACGGCTCTTTTCGCGCCATGGGCCATTTGACCTTCTCCCCGGCGGGGAGAAGGTGAGCAGGCGGTGTGAATTTGTCGGAAATGCCTGTCAGGCGGCGTCGGCCGCCTTCTCGTCGATGATGCGTTCCTTGATGTGATCGACCATGCTTTCCCGGATGATCGCCTCGCCATGGGCGGTGCGCATATGCTCGACCGCACGGCGGACGACTTCGGCGTCGTCATTGGCCCGCGTATGCCAGTCGCATCCGGGGACGAGTGAACCGCATTCAAAAAGTCTCATGACCTATCTCCTGTCGTTTCAGCGGAACCAGTGTAGCAGATGAGGCCCGATCAGCCAAATTGCAGCCGGGCCTGCGGCATCAGGAAGCCGTCCCATCAAACGGCAAAAGCCGCCCGAGGTTCCGCCCCGGGCGCGATTTCGTTGCTGCATTTCCAGCCGGCTGTTGTCAGGCCGCGTCGTCCTTCGCCCAGGCGTCGAAGCAGCAGGACGACTGGAATTGCGCCGGGGTGGTGTGGTGATCGACGAGATGATGCACCACGCCGCTGGCAAGCCGCAGCCGGGCTTCTTCGACGAAATAGGCGTGCGGCAGGTCCAGCCCGCTCTCGGCACGTATGGTTTCGGCGAAACGATCGAGAAATTCGGGAGATTTCGGGTCGGAACCCGTCTGCATTGCCTCTTGTGCTGCAATCTTCATGACTGCTTCCTCCATGGACTCATGCAGCAGGCATTATACCACGGAAGGCGTAGGTCTGTAATCACAAGGCAGGGAGGGCCGGCCTTCAGGGCCAGCGCACCACCGGGGGAAGCGAGGAGAGGATCGACTCGACATTGCCGCCCGTCTTGAGGCCGAAGATCGTGCCGCGGTCGTAGAGCAGGTTGAACTCGACATAGCGGCCGCGCCGCACGAGCTGTTCGTCGCGGTCTTCTTCCGTCCAGCCCTTGTTGAAGTTCGACCGCACGATCTTCGGATAGACCATGGCGAAGGCGCGCCCGACATCCTGGGTGAAGGCAAAATCGGCATCCCAGCCGCCAAGCTCTTCCGACGAATGCAGCCAGTCGTAAAAAATGCCGCCGGTGCCGCGCGGTTCATTGCGGTGCTTCAGGAAGAAGTAGTCGTCGCACCAGGCCTTGAATTTCTGGTGATCGGCGACGGGATGGCGGTTGCAGGTGATCTCCATCGCCTTGTGGAAGAGCGTGGTGTCCGGATCGTCCATCCTGCGGCGGCGGTCGAGCACCGGCGTCAGGTCCGCACCCCCGCCGAACCAGCGGCTGGTGGTGACGACCATACGCGTGTTCATGTGCACGGCGGGTACGTTGGGGTTCACCGGATGGGCGATGAGCGAGATGCCGGAGGCCCAGAAACGCGGGTCCTCGCTCGCGCCGGGAATCTGGCCGCGAAACTCCGGCGAGAATTCGCCATAGACGGTCGAGGTGTGCACGCCGACCTTCTCGAAGACGCGGCCTTCCATCATCGACATGCGTCCGCCGCCACCTGCGCCGCCCTCGCGCAGCCAGTCCTTGGCGACGAAGCGGCCGGGCTGCATGTCGGAGAGCGGCCCTTGCAGGTCGTCCTCAAGCGCCTCGAAGCTGGCGCAGATCGCGTCGCGCAGCTGCCCGAACCAGGCCTGCGCGGCGGTCTTCTTCTCTTCGATGTCCTCGGGCAGGCCTTTCGGCAGGTCTGGTCGTTCCATGGTGCTTCCCGCTGGCGGGCAGCCCGCCGAATCGTATTTTCGCCACAGTCCAAAACTTTGCGCCATTTGGCAACCGCGGGCGGGGCATCGGCTGGGGACGACGGGACTCGCAAAACGCGCGGGGGCGGCTTATCTTTCCTCCGTTGAATGTGCTGCCAGGAGGAAATCTGCATGGCGCGTGTTCCCGGTCCGCCCCCGCTTGAAGGGCTCCGGCGCCATATCGAGCGTCGCCGTCGCGAAAAACCCGCCCGCGAAGGCCATTTCGTCCGCGAGACCTTCTGCCTCGACCGGCAGGCGGCGCGAGAGAAGGCGCGTGAATGGTTCGACCTCTGGCCGAAGGCCGCCTACTGGACCGAGGTCGAAAGCTGGCGCGCCATGGAGGGGGACCGCATCGAATTCACGATGCGCCGCCTGCCGAGCGCCGTTTGATGCGTCACGCCGCAAGGGCGACGCGCCGGCTTTCCTGTGTCCGGCCACCGTAACCCCAGCTGTCCATCGCGATATCGCGGATGACCACATAGGTCACGGGATCGAGGTGTGCGCCCAGCGTCTCCGCAAGCAGGGCATAGGCGGCGGCGATGAAGCGGGCCTTTTCCTCTGCCGTATTGGTGCCCTCGCTGATCAGGATCTCGAAATGGCCGGCCACCTTCTGCCGTCGCGCGCCGATGGTCCAGTTGGCGATCGGCGTTCCCTCGACGAGGACGGCGGTCGCTTCGGCGCGCTTGCCGAGCAGCGTGACGGCAAGGCGGGTCGCCTCGTCTTGAAGGTGCAGGCGCTCGCCGTCCGTCAGGTTCTTGCCGGCGAGGCGGATGTGGAGGAAGGGCATGGTCGTCTCCTGTCTCGTGTTGACGGAAGGAGCCTATTGCGCGACTATTGTTTTTAAAATTGAGAAGTATTGCTTATATGGTTTTGGAAAACTGAATGGTCTCTCCGCGCAACTTCGACATGGACGTGCTGCGCACGTTTGTTACGGGCGTGCGCCTCGGCAGCTTTGCGAAAGCCGCGGAGGCGCTGGGGCGGACGCCGCCGGCCGTCAGCCTGCAACTGAAGAAACTGTCTGAACTCAGCGGTCAGACGCTTTTCGTCAAGCAGGGCCGGGGCCTCGTACTCACCGATGCCGGCGAAGCCTTGCACGACTATGCGGTGCGCATTCTCGACCTGAACGACGAGGCGATGATGATGCTGGGCTCCAGCCGGGCGCTCGACGGCTGGCTGCGGCTCGGTATCCCGCAGGACTTTGCGGAGACCTCGCTGCCGCCGGTGCTCGGCCGCTTTTCGCGGGCGCACCCGAAGCTGCGCGTCGAAGCGCGGGTCGATCGCGGGGCCAAGCTGGTGGCGGCGGTCGAGCGCGGCGATCTCGACATGGCCGTCACCTGGGGCGGCCAGAAGAGCGCCCATTGCCGGCACATCGCCACCCACCCGGTCGTCTGGATCGCGGCCGTCGACCATGACATCTCCGCCGGCGCGCCGGTGCCACTCATTGCGTTTGATCCACCCTGTACGTTCCGGGCGGCCGCCGTCGAGGCGCTTTCTGCGACCGGACGGGAATGGCGCCAGGTCTTTTCCAGCCCCGGGCTTGCGGGGCTCTGGGCGGCGGTGACGGCCGGGCTCGGCGTGACAATCCGCACGACCACGGGCATGCCGTCCCATCTGCGCGTGCTCGACCCGCAACAGGCGGGGCTACCGGTGCTCGGCAGTATCGACCTGATGCTGCACACGGCCGAAGCACAGCCGCCCGCGCCGGTCGGACGGCTGCGTGACATCCTCCTCGAAATGCTCGTGATCCCCACCTGACACGACCGTGATCGGCAAGTTCGATTGACGGCGACCCGCCGCGCCCCTATCTTGCGGCCATCGTCATCAACAGAAAGGCGCCGTTGCGGTTCAGAAGCACGGCTCACAGTCCTTGTTCGAACTCGCGATTGCCGTCTTCCTTATCCTCTTCAATGGGGTCTTTGCCCTTTCCGAACTTTCCATCGTTTCTGCCCGAAAGCCGCGCCTGAAGACCATGGCTGCGCAGGGCTCGCGTGGCGCTGCGGCAGCGCTGAAGCTGGCGGACCACCCCGGAAAATTCCTCTCCACCGTCCAGATCGGCATCACCCTCATCGGCATTCTCGCCGGTGCCTTCTCGGGTGCCGCGCTCGGCGGACGCCTGCGTGACATCCTCTATGCCGAGGGCGTGCCGGACTGGCTGGCCGATCCGCTCGGCTACGGTATCGTCATCTTCATCATCACCTATCTGTCGGTGGTGGTCGGCGAACTGGTGCCCAAGCAGATCGCGTTGAAGAACCCGGAGCGTTTTGCCGCGCTCGTCGCGCCCGCCATGTCGCTGCTCTCGAAGATCGGTGCCCCGGCGGTCTGGATCCTCGATGCCTCGACGCGGTTGATCTTCCGTCTGCTTGGCCAGCATCAGGTCGCCGAAAGCATCGTCACCGACGAGGAAATCAAGACCATCGTCGCCGAGGCGGAAGCTGCCGGTGTCATCGAGGGCGGCGAAAAGCTGATGATCGCTGGCGTCATGCGCTTCTCCGACCGTGAGGCGCGCGGTCTCATGACCCCGCGCAACGATGTCGACTGGATCGATCTCGGCGACACGGTGGAGGAGATCCACAAGACCCTGACCGACAGCCCGCATTCCCGCCTGCCGGTCGCCGATGGCGGGCCGGAGACGATCGTCGGCATCGTGCAGAAGCGTGAGTTGCTTTCGGCCCTGTTGAACGGCCAGCCGCTCGACATCCGCAGCTTCGTGCGCCCCGCGCCGATCGTGCCCGATACGATGGATGCCATGCGTGTGCTCGAAACGCTGCGCAATTCCGAAGTGCCGATCCTGCTCATCCATGACGAATACGGCCACTTCGAAGGCATCATCACGCCTGCCGACGTGCTGGAGGCGATTGCCGGCGTGTTCCGCGCCGATATCGAGGAAGGCGACGACGATTATGCAGTGCAGCGCGAGGATGGCTCCTGGCTGATCTCCGGCTCCATGCCGATCGACGAGATGGCCGACCGTCTGGGCCTGCAGCTGCCGGCCCGCCGCAGCTATCAGACCGCGGCCGGCCTCGTCATCGAATCGCTGCAGAAGCTGCCGAAGACCGGTGAGATCACGGAAACCCAGGGCTGGCGCTTCGAGGTCGTCGACATGGATGGTCGCCGCGTCGACAAGCTGCTCGCCACGCGGCTGGATTAATCCGACACCACAAATGCGGTTGTGTCCCGCTGAAGATCAGGGCTCAAGCAGTCTCGGGCCCGGGCCTTCGGCCGCCAGTTCGTCCAGCGGGTTGCGCAACGGGCATTCCTGCAATGACAGGCAACCACAGCCGATGCAGCCGTCCAGCTGGTTGCGCAGCTTGGTGAGGCGGGCGATGCGCTCGTCGAGTTGGCCACGCCAGTTTTCCGAAAGCCTGCGCCAGTCGAGACCCGTCAATGGCCGGTCGTGCGGCAGCACCGACAGGGCCTCGGCAATCTCCGAAAGCGGAATGCCGGTGCGCTGCGCCACCTTGATCACCGCCACGCGGCGCAGGATGCCGCGTGGATAGCGCCGCTGGTTGCCACGGTTGCGCTGGCTGTGGATCAGCCCCTTCGCCTCATAAAAATGCAGGGTGGACACTGCGATCCCGCTGCGCTCGGCGACCTCGCCGACGCTGAGTTCCCGGGGCATTCCGCTCTTCGGACATTTTTCCGTCATCGCTGTTGACCTCAACTTAAGTTGAGGTTTTATACCAGCGGCTCCTAACTTTTCCAAGACGGAGCCGACGCATGACTGAAAGACTGACCATCGCCCTTATCTATGGCAGCGGCCGCGAAGGGCGCTTTGCCGATACGATCGCGGGATGGCTGGAGCCTGAGCTCTCCGCGCTTGGCTATCACGACATCATCCGTATCGATCCGGTGGAGCTGACCTTCACGCCGGGCGGTCTCGACGAGGCATCGGCCCAGCTGGTCGAAAGCCGTATCTCGCGGGCGGACGCTTTCCTGGTCGTCACGCCGGAATACAACCATGCCTACCCGGCCGCGCTGAAGGCGATCATCGACAGCTGCTTCCGCCCCTGGCATGCCAAGCCGATCGCCTTCGTCTCTTATGGCGGCGTCTCCGGCGGCCTGCGCGCCGTCGAGCAGCTTCGGCTGGTCTTTGCCGAGCTGCATGCGGTGGCGATCCGCGAGACGGTAAGCCTTGCCCATGCCTGGACGCAATTCGACCCGGTCGGCAATCCCTTCCGCCCCGGCCAGCTCAACGGCCAGCTCGCCGTCCTGATGAAACGCCTGATCTGGTGGGCCAACGCGCTGAAGGCGGCACGCATCGCAACCCGCTACGACGAGGTGGCCGCATGAAGCCAGAACACTATGCGGCAGCGGAGGTCGCGCGGTCTCCCGCCGAGACCCGGCGCAATGCGACGCTTCTCTTCATCGGCACGCTCACCATCATGTCCGGCGCGACGATTTCCGCGTCGCTGCCGGGCATCGCGGCGCGGTTTGCCGATGTGGAGAATGTCGCGCTGCTCAGCAGGCTGGTGCTGACGTTGCCGGCCGTGTTCATCGCGCTCTTCTCTCCGGCGGCCGGCTTCCTGGTGGATCGTTTCGGCCGCAAGCCGCTGCTCGTCGCCTCGCTTGCGCTGTTTGCCGGTGCCGGCGCCTCCGGGCTTTTCCTCGATACGCTGCCGGGGCTCCTCGCCGGACGCGCCGTGCTGGGTATCGCCGTCGGCGGCATCATGACGGCGACGACGGCGCTGGTCGGCGATTTCTTTCAGGGGGCGGCGCGCGATCGCTATATGGGCCTGCAACAGGCCTTTGTCGGTGTCGGTGGCACGATTTTCCTGACGGGCGGCGGGTTCCTTGCGGAGGTCCACTGGCGCGGGCCGTTTCTGATCTACACGGTGGCGATCCTGCTGGTGCCGGCGGCGCTTGCCTTCCTGCCGGAGCCGCGACGTGCACGGCCGGCGGGTGCCGCGGCGGGGGAGGGCCGGCTCGACGGGCGGGCGATAGCGCTGCTCGCCCTTTTGTTCCTGGCGGCGGCCGTCAACATGATCGCCTTCTACATGGTCCCGACGCAGCTACCCTTCTACCTCGAAGCGCTCGGCTTTGCCGCACCGAGCCTTGCCGGTGCGGCGATCGGCGCGGGGCAGCTCGTCGGCGTGGTGAGCGCGCTCGCCTTCGCGCCCCTCCGGCGCCAGCTCGGCATCATGGGCGTCTTCGGCCTCGGCTTCGTTTCGGCCGGTCTTTCCTTCCTCCTGCTCTCGACGGCGGAAAGTTATGTCAGCGTGCTCGTCGCCATGGCCGTCTCCGGTGTCTGCATGGGCACGATCATGCCGAACTTCGCGGCCGCGGCGATGCTGCTTGCCCCTCCGGCCCGCCGCGGCCGCGTCTCCGGTCTCCTGGTTTCCAGCATCTTTGCCGGCCAGTTCCTGTCGCCCATCGTCTCGCAGCCGCTGATTGCCGCATCGGGTTACGCTGGCGCCTATGCCCTTGTCGGTGCCGTCGTGCTGGTCTTCGGCATCGTGGCCTTCGCCCTGCGCTGGGTGTGGCCGGGCGATGGCTAAGGCGTTTTGGCGACCCCTGGAAAGGGGGTACGTTCGGTCAGGCGAAGCCCGTCTGGCGCAGCGCCTCGCCACAGATCATTGCGGCCGAGAGCGCGATATTGATGGAGCGTTGCCCCTCGACCATGGGAATGAGCACGCGTCCATCCGCCCTGTCATGGACGTGATCGGGAACGCCGGCGCTTTCCCGGCCGAACAGCAGGATGTCCGTCGGCTGGTAGGCGAAGTCCGTATAGCGCCCGGCGGCCTTGGTGGAGGCGAGCACCAGGCGGCGGCCGCTCTCTGCCCGCCACGCCTCGTATCGCTCCCAGTTGACATGTCGTGTCAGCGTCACGGCGGCAAGATAATCCATGCCGGCACGCTTGAGGCTGCGGTCGGAAATATCGAAGCCGGCCGGCTCGATGAGGTCGACCGAAAGGCCAAGGCAGGCGGCGAACCGCAGGATCGTGCCGGTATTGCCGGCAATGTCGGGCTGGTAAAGGGCGATGCGGAGTGCGGACATGCGGTTTCGCCTACAGCAATTCCGGCCGGGGTGAGAAGCGGTTTGTCTTCAAAATTGCGAAAAGACAAGAAGGGCGTGCCATCCCGCCTCGCGGCGAAAAGCGGCAGAGGGGGCGCCCGGATGTGGCGACACGGCAACAGAATTGGCCGGAAAGACGAAATTGCGACAAAGTGGCTGGCAAATTGCGGCGTTTCGGGTTAACCAGAGCCATCTTCAACGCGAGAAAAGGGAGGACCACTATGGATACCATGTATCGACCACGCCTCCCGGCTGGAATCACGCCTCTTCTCGCGTAGGCGTTTCGCCACCAAGATTCCCTTCGTTTCTTCTTTTTACTTCGTCGTGTGACGCTTTTCGTCGCCCCACGGCAATCCTACCGGAACCCCGTTCCTGACCGCGCTCATTTTGCGCCGTCCGCGCCGGTTCCGTCTTTCTATTACGGAGAAAGCCATGTTCGGCTGGTTCGAAAGACGTTTGAATCCCTATCCTTCCGAGGCGCCCTCGCTGCCTCCGAAGGGCCTTTTCGCCTTCCTTTGGCACTATACGCGCCCGGCTGCGCCGTGGCTTGCGCTGCTCGGCTTCTGCTCCATGGTGCTCGGCATTGCGGAAGTCGTGCTGTTCCAGTTCCTCGGCAGTATCGTCGACTGGCTTTCGGCCGGTGACAAGACGACGTTCCTTGCCCGCGAGGGCGACACGCTGGTCTGGATGGCGGTCCTGCTGCTCGTCGTCATCCCGGGGTTTGGCGCGCTGCACACCATGACCATGCACCAGGCGCTCGCGGGCAATTTCCCGATGATCGCCCGCTGGCAGATGCATCGCTACCTGATCCGCCAGAGCATGACCTTCTTCTCCAACGAGTTCGCCGGCCGCGTGTCGACGAAGGTGATGCAGACGGCGCTTGCGGTGCGTGAAGCCGTCATGAAGATCATCGACGTCTTCATCTACGTGGTGAGCTACTTCATCTCGATGATCGCGATCATCGCCGCGGCGGACCTGCGTCTGGTCGTGCCGCTGCTCGTGTGGTTCGTCGCCTATGTCAGTATCCTGCGCTATTTCGTGCCGAAGCTGATGGTGATCTCGCGCGAGCAGGCCGACGCGCGTTCGATGATGACGGGCCGGATCGTCGACAGCTACACCAACATCGCGACGGTCAAGCTGTTCTCGCATGCCGGGCGGGAGGAGAGCTATGCCCGTGAAGGCATGGACGAATTCCTGCAGACCGTTCACAAGCAGATGCGGCTGATCACCCTGTTCAACATCCTGATCGACATCAACAATGTCGTCACGATGTTCTTTACGGCGGGCATCGGCATCTACTTCTGGATGACGGGCGATGTCTCCGTCGGCGCGGTGGCAGTCGCCATCGGTCTCGTCATGCGCATCAACGGCATGTCGCAGTGGGTGATGTGGGAAGTGACCGCGCTCTTCGAGAACATCGGCACGGTCTATGATGGCATGGGCATGATGACGCGTCCGCACGACATCAAGGATGCGCCGCAGGCGCCCGCTTTGCCTGCCGCCAAGGGCGCGATCAACTTCGACCATGTCCGCTTCCACTACGGCAAGAACAAGGGTGTGATCGAGGATCTGTCGCTGTCGATCGGGGCGGGGGAGAAGGTCGGCCTTGTCGGCCGCTCCGGCGCAGGCAAGACGACGCTGATGAACGTGCTGCTGCGGTTCTACGACCTCGAATCCGGCAGGATCACCATCGATGGCAAGGATGTCGCCACGGTGACGCAGGACAGCCTGCGTTCCCAGATCGGCGTGGTCACGCAGGACACCTCCCTGCTGCACCGCTCGATCCGTGACAACATCGCCTACGGCAAGCCGGACGCTGACGACGCCGAGATCATCGAGGCAGCCAAGCGCGCCAATGCCTGGGACTTCATCGAAGGCCTCACCGACCAGCAGGGGCGCACGGGCCTCGATGCCCAGGTCGGCGAGCGCGGTGTCAAGCTCTCCGGTGGCCAGCGCCAGCGTATCGCGATCGCCCGCGTCTTCCTGAAGGACGCGCCGATCCTGGTGCTGGACGAGGCGACCTCGGCGCTCGATTCGGAAGTCGAGGCGGCGATCCAGGAAAACCTCTTCGCTCTCATGCAGGGCAAGACGGTGATCGCGATCGCCCATCGCTTGTCGACGCTGACGGAGATGGACCGCCTCATCGTGCTCGACAAGGGCCGTCTCCACGAGACCGGCACCCATGCCGAACTCGTCGCCATGGGCGGCATCTATGCCGACCTCTGGACCCGCCAGTCCGGCGGCTTCATCGCCGACGACGCCGAGGCGGAAGCGGCGGCGGAATAGTCGGGCAGAAGGCACCCCTTTCCAGCAGAAGGGGTGCCTTCCTCAAGCGAGCAATCTTCGCACGCGATGCCTTTCCACCTTTCCAATCTTTAATTTGTCGCCCGTCAAAAACCGCCTATATCGATGGCATGATCTTCCGCCCGCTCTTCTCCTGGTTCGAGAACTGGATTCAGCCCTTCGCGCGGCGGGATGATCTTCGTCCGCCGCAGGGGCTTCTCGCCTTCATCTGGTTCTATGTTGGCCAGGCCAAGGCTCCGTTTGCGGCAATGCTGGTGCTCGGCGGCGTGACCGCGGGCATCGAGGCGGCGACCTTCTGGTTCGTCGGGCGGCTGGTCGATATCCTGGCGACGGTGAAGCCGGGAGACGGGTGGGGCGGGCTTATGGCCGCGCACGGGCCGGAGCTTCTGCTGATGCTCGGCCTCATCGGCCTCGTTCGCTTCGTGATCACCTTTCTCACTGCGCTCGTCGACCAGCAGGTCATCACGCCCGGCTTTTACAATCTCGTGCGCTGGCAGTCCTATGTGCATGTCGCGCGACAGTCGCTGTCGTTCTTCCAGAACGATTTTTCCGGGCGCATCGTCACGAAGGTCTGGTCGGCGGGGCAGGCGACCGGCGACGTCATCACCTCCTTCATGGAAAGTGTCTGGTTCGTGACGATCTACACGGCCTCGACGCTGGTGCTGCTCGGCGGGCTCGACTGGCGGCTTGCCGCCGTGCTCGGCGTGTGGCTCGTGGTGTTTTCCGTGCTGGCACGCTATTTCGTGCCGCGCATCCGCGAGCATTCGCGCCAGACCGCCGAGGCCGCGTCGATGCTGAGCGGCCGTATGGTGGATGCCTATTCCAACATCCAGACGCTCAAATTGTTCGGCCGCGACGAGGCGAACGACCGCTATATGCGCAGTGGTTTCGATACTTTCCAGAGGACGACGCTTGATTTCACGCGCTTCCTGACAGGCGTGCGTGCCTCGATGGCCTTCGTCTCCGGCCTGATGATCGTCGCCATGGCCGTGCTCTCCATCCATCTTTGGCTTGGCGGCGTTGCCAGTTCCGGGGCCGTCGCCTTTACCATGGCGCTGGTGCTGCGGCTGAATTTCCTGCTCAATCGCCTGATGACGCAGCTCAACAGCATCATGCGCAATATCGGCACGATCCAGAACTCGGCCGATCTCATCTCCCAGCCGATCGGCCTTGTCGACAAGCCGGATGCGATGGAAATGAAGGTCGTGCGCCCGGACATCCGCTTTGAAGCCATCCGCTTCCACTATGGCCGCAAGTCCGGCGTCATCGACGACCTGACGCTGTCGATCCGGCCCGGCGAGAAGGTCGGCATCGTCGGCCGGTCCGGTGCCGGCAAGTCGACGCTGGTCAATCTCCTGTTGCGCTTCTACGATCTTGAGGGCGGGCGCATTCTCGTCGGTGGGCAGGATATCGCCACCGTCACGCAGGAGAGCCTGCGCGCCAATATCGGCATGGTCAGCCAGGATACCGCGCTCTTGCACCGCTCGATCCGCGACAACATCCTCTTCGGCAATCCCGACGCCAGCGAGGACGAGATGATCGAGGCGGCGCGAAAGGCCGAGGCGCATGATTTCATCCTCACGCTGGAAGACCAGCGTGGGCGCAAGGGGTACGATGCCCATGTCGGCGAGCGCGGCGTCAAGCTTTCAGGTGGTCAGCGCCAGCGTATCGCCATTGCCCGCGTCATGCTGAAGGATGCACCGATCCTCGTGCTCGATGAGGCGACCTCGGCGCTCGATAGCGAAGTCGAGGCGGCGATCCAGTCGAACCTCGAGCGGCTGATGCGCGGCAAGACCGTGCTCGCCATCGCGCACCGCCTCTCCACCATCGCCGCGCTCGACCGGCTGATCGTCATGGATCGCGGCCATATCGTGGAGGAGGGGACCCATGCGGAACTCGTCGCGCGCGGTGGTCTCTATGCGGATCTCTGGTCGCGCCAGTCGGGCGGTTTTCTCGGCCATGAGGAAGCGGCGCAATAGAGCCGCAGGGCGTCGTCCTTCGCATGCTTTTTGAGCCGGGAAGCGCTGGAGGTTCAAGGCGATGCCTGCGCCTTGTCAAGATGCTCCGTTTTTCCCGCGACAATGTGCCCACCTCCCCTTGCCAAGGCTGGACATAATTTGCGATCAAGCATAGAACGCGCCGGATTGACGGGGAATCTATGGCCGTATTGTGTCCGGATTTGACCGGTTTCCAAGGGGCGTGGCGGGTTTCCGCAGACTTTGCGTGAGAGGATGGTTTAGCCGTGAGCGAACACGAGACATCAAGCGAATCCCTGGGCGAGCCCACTCGCCGCGATTTCCTTTACCTGACCACCGGGATGGCTGGCGTCGTGGGCGGCGTTGCGGTTGCCTGGCCGTTTATCGACCAGATGCGTCCGGATGCGTCGACGCTGGCGCTTGGCGCCATCGATGTCGATGTCTCCAGCGTGACCCCTGGCATGTCCTTGACCGTCAAATGGCGCGGCAAGCCGGTCTTCATCCGCAACCGCACGGACAAGGAAGTCGAAGAGGCCAAGGCCGTTCAGCTTTCCGACCTCAAGGACGCTGTTGCCCGTAACGCCAACATTGCTGCCGACGCCCAGGCGACGGACCTCGACCGCTCGGCGGGCGTGGGCAAGGAAAACTGGATCATCATGGTTGGTGTCTGTACCCACCTCGGCTGTATTCCGCTCGGCCAGGCCGGCGATTTCGGCGGCTGGTTCTGTCCCTGCCATGGTTCTCACTACGATACCGCTGGTCGTATTCGTAAGGGTCCGGCCCCTGAGAACCTTGCTGTGCCGACCTTCTCGTTCGTATCCGACACAGTCATCAAGATCGGTTGAGGGGACACCTGATAATGAGTGCTGAACATTCCACCTACCAGCCGACGACTGGCATCGAAAAATGGGTCGATTCGCGCCTGCCTCTGCCGCGCATGATCCATGACAGCTTCGTGTCCTACCCGGTTCCGCGCAACCTGAACTATGCCTACACCTTCGGCGCCATGTTGTCGGTGATGCTCATCGTGCAGATCCTGACCGGTATCGTGCTGGCCATGCACTATGCCGCCGAAACCTCCGTCGCGTTCAACTCCGTCGAGAAGATCATGCGCGACGTGAACCACGGCTGGCTGCTGCGCTACATGCACGCCAACGGCGCGTCCTTCTTCTTCATCGCGGTCTATCTCCACATCGCCCGCGGCCTCTACTACGGCTCCTACAAGGCGCCGCGCGAAATCCTCTGGATCCTCGGCGTGGTCATCTATCTCCTGATGATGGCGACCGGCTTCATGGGCTACGTTCTGCCCTGGGGTCAGATGTCCTTCTGGGGCGCGACCGTTATCACCGGCTTCTTCTCGGCCTTCCCGTGGGTCGGCGAGTGGATCCAGCAGTTCCTGCTCGGCGGCTTCGCGGTCGACAATCCGACGCTGAACCGCTTCTTCGCGCTGCACTACCTGCTGCCGTTCATGATCGCCGGCGTCGTCGTCCTGCACGTCTGGGCGCTGCACGTCACCGGCCAGACGAACCCGACCGGTGTCGAAGTGAAGTCCAAGACCGACACGGTCGCCTTCACGCCCTATGCGACGCTGAAGGACGCCCTTGGCGTTTCGGTCTTCCTGATCGTCTTCGCCTGGTTCATCTTCTACATGCCGAACTATCTCGGCCACCCGGACAACTATATCCCGGCCGATCCGCTGAAGACCCCGCCCCACATCGTTCCGGAATGGTACTACCTGCCGTTCTACGCGATGCTGCGCGCCATCACCTTCAACATCGGCCCGATCGACTCCAAGCTTGGCGGCGTCCTCGTGATGTTCGGCGCGATCATCGTGCTGTTCTTCCTGCCCTGGCTCGATACGTCCAAGGTCCGTTCGGCTGTCTACCGCCCGTGGTACAAGCTGTTCTTCTGGATCTTCGTGGCGAATGCCATCCTGCTCGGTTGGCTTGGCGCCATGCCGGCGGAAGGCATCTACGTCATCCTCTCGCAGCTCGGTACGCTCTACTACTTTGGCTTCTTCCTCGTCCTCATGCCGATCCTCGGCCTGATCGAGACCCCGAAGCGCATTCCGAATTCGATCACGGAAGCGGTTCTGGAAAAGAAGAACGCCAAGGCGGCCAAGGCCTGATAGCGAGCGACGAAAGGAACCATGACAATGAAAAAGCTTGTTGCAGGCATTCTGTCGCTCGCACTCGTCGCCGGTCTCGGCGTCTCCTTCGCCACGGCGGAAGAGGCAGCGCCCGCCGGTGGTGCCGAAGCGGAACACGCCGCCAGTGCCACACCCCACTACCCGATCCACAAGCCCAAGCAGCAGGAATGGTCCTTCGCCGGCCCGTTCGGCAAGTATGACAAGGGCCAGCTCCAGCGCGGCCTGAAGGTCTATACCGAAGTCTGTTCTGCCTGCCATTCGATGAGCCTCGTCTCCTTCCGCACGCTGGAAGGCCTCGGCTACTCGGAAGCCCAGGTGAAGGCTTTTGCAGCGAACTACGAAGTGCAGGACGGCCCGAACAGCGACGGTGAGATGTTCACCCGCAAGGCTGTGCCGGCCGACTACTTCCCGTCGCCCTACGCCAACCACGAGGCGGCTGCCGCTTCGAACAACGGCGCCGCTCCGCCGGACTTCTCGCTGATCGCCAAGGCACGCGGCATCACCCGCGGCTTCCCGCAGTTCGTCTTCGACATCTTCACCCAGTATCAGGAAGGTGGCCCGGACTACATCTACTCGCTGCTGACGGGGTACGATGAAGAGAAGCCGGCGCATATCGAAGTCGGCGAAGGCACGCACTACAACCCGTACTTCGCAAACGCTGCAGCGCTCGCCATGGCAAAGCCGATCTCCGACGACCAGGTCACCTATGACGACGGTTCGCCGCAGACGGTCGACCAGTATGCGCATGACGTCTCCGCCTTCCTGATGTGGGCCGCAGAGCCGCACCTGGAAGAGCGCAAGCGTACCGGCTTCATGGTCATGGTTTTCCTGGTGATCTTCACCGGCCTGATCTACCTGACGAAGAAGTCGGTCTACGCGAACAAGGAAAGCTGAGCGGCTCCGTCGCTCTGTCGAAAGGCGGCCTTCGGGCCGCCTTTTTTGTTGTGAGGGACTGCGGCACCTGCAATAACCGGAGAAAGCCCTCCGCAGTCGGAATTCCCATGTCTACACTCGAAAACGAACTCGTCGCCGCGATCCGCAACATCCCGGACTATCCCAAGCCCGGCGTGATGTTCCGCGACATCACCACGCTCCTCGGCAATCCGCGCGCCTTCCGCCGTGCGGTGGATGAGCTGGTGCATCCCTATGCGGGCATCGGCGTCGCCAAGGTCGCCGGCATCGAGGCGCGCGGTTTCATCCTCGGTGGCGCGATGGCGCACCAGCTGTCGACGGGCTTCGTGCCGATCCGCAAGAAGGGCAAGCTGCCGCACGAGACCGTGCGCATTGCCTACAGCCTGGAATATGGCGTGGACGAGATGGAGATGCACAAGGACGCCATCAAGCCGGGGGAGAAGGTCATCCTCATCGACGACCTGATTGCGACCGGCGGCACGGCGGAGGCTGCGGTGAAGCTGCTGCGCCAGATCGGCGCGGATATCGTCGCGGCCTGTTTCGTCATCGACCTGCCGGAACTCGGCGGGCGCAAGAAGCTCGAAGCGCTCGGCGTGGAAGTGCGCACGCTGGTGGCGTTCGACGGGCATTGAAGGCAGCTGCCGGCTGTCTGAGGTGGCGTGTCGCTCCTTATCCGGCCTGCCGGCCACCTTCTCCCCGCACGCCGGGCGAAGGGATAGGCCGTGCCGGTTTCCCAACTGACGCTGTTTGTGGAGCACATCCCCTCTCCCCGCTGCGGGGAGAGGGTCAGGGTGAGGGCAAAGCGAACGGGCGGTTCAGACGAATTCCAGAACCGTGCTCTCGAAGCGAATGACCGGTTCGCCGTTCTGGTTCCTTCCCGCGCACAGGATCGTATTGATCAGCCGGCCCGGCCGTGAGGCGAGTTCGCGCGAGGCGGTCAGGGTCACCGAGTAGGTGATCGTGTCACCGGCAAAGACCGGCTTCAGCCAGCGCAGGTTCGTGAAGCCGGGGGAGGGGCCGAGGTTTGGGGGCGTGATGCCCTCGCGGGCGAGGCGTTTGCATTCGTCCGCCCAGAACGGCACGAAGCATTTCATCCAGCCGGCGGAGGAATGCCAGCCGGAAGCGCAGAGGCCACCGAAAAGCGCCTGCTTGGCCAGCTCCGCGTCGAGATGGAAGGGTTGCGGGTCGAAATCCCCTGCGAAGCGGATGATGTCTTCCGCCGTGAAGGTGAGGTTGCCGATTTCGACTGCCTCGCCGAAGGCATAGAGCTCAGCCATGCGCATGGTCGGCTTCCTTTCCGGCAAGGCGCATCATGTTGATGTATTCGCAAAGGGTGACCGTTTCGCCGCGCTGGTTCGTCACCGTGGCGCGCATGCGCACGATGCCGATTTCGGGGCGCGAGCGTGAGGTGCGGGCATCGAGCACTTCGCAGTGGCCGCCGAGCGTATCGCCTGCCAGCACCGGGCGCTTCCATTCCATCAGGTCGACGCCGGGCGAGCCTTCCGAGGTGGAGCCGTCGATATAGGCTTCAAAGAGCATGCGCATCATCACGGCGCTGGTGTGCCAGCCGGAGGCGGCAAGGCCGCCGAGAATGCTTGCGCGACCGGCGGCCTCGTCCATGTGCATCGGCTGGGGATCGAATTCCGTCGCGAAGGCGACGATCTCGGTTGCCGTGAGCGTGCGCTTCGTGAAGTCGAAGCGCCGGCCCGGCGTGAAGTCTTCAAAGGTGTAGTTGGCCACGTCGCGATCCGTTCTGTTGCGAGGGGACAATGGCGAGGGTGTCCGGCTTTTGCAAGCGCCGGCGGAATTGGCGGGACGCCATGTCCTTCAAGCGCAAAGAAAAACCGCCGCCCCAGCCGGGGACGGCGGTCTCGAATGGAGGCTGTCGGGTCGTCTTACGTGTTGAAGCGGAAGTGAATGACGTCGCCGTCCTGCACCACGTATTCCTTGCCTTCGTCACGGCCCTTGCCGGCCTCCTTTGCGCCGACTTCGCCCTTGTAGGCGATGTAGTCGTCATAGGAGATGGTGAAGGCACGGATGAAGCCGCGTTCGAAATCCGTATGGATGACGCCGGCCGCCTGCGGGGCCTTGGTGCCGCGCACGATGGTCCAGGCGCGGGTTTCCTTGGGGCCGACGGTGAAATAGGTGATAAGGTCGAGCAGGTGGTAGCCGGCGCGGATCAGCCGGTCGAGACCCGCTTCCTCAAGGCCGAGCGCGGAGAGGAATTCGGCGGCTTCCTCTTCCGGAAGCTGGGCGACCTCGGATTCGATCGCTGCCGAGATGATGACGCATTCGGCGCCCTGTTCCTTCGCCATGGCGGCGACGGCTTCGGTGTGCGTGTTGCCGGTCGAGGCATCGGCCTCCGCGACGTTGCAGACATAGAGAACCGGGTGGGAGGTGAGGAGGTTGAGGCCCTTCAGAACCTCGATTTCCTCGGGCGCCAGCGTCTTCAGGAGCAGGCGGGCCGGCTTGCCTTCGTTGAGCAGCTTCACCACGGCTTCCATGATCGGCAGCTGCGCGAGGGACTCCTTGTCCTTGCCGGTGGCGCGCTTGCGGGTCTGTTCGACGCGGCGTTCCAGGCTTTCGAGGTCGGCGAGCATCAGCTCGGTCTCGATCGTGTCGGCATCGCCGACCGGGTTGATGCGGCCCTCGACGTGGGTGATGTCGTCATCCTCGAAGCAGCGTAGCACATGCACGACGGCATCGACTTCACGGATGTTGGCGAGAAACTTGTTGCCGAGGCCTTCACCCTTCGAGGCGCCGCGCACGAGGCCGGCGATGTCGACGAAGGAGATGCGGGTGGGGATGATTTCTTTGGAACCGGCGATGGTGGCGAGCGCCTTCATGCGCGGATCGGGAACAGCCACTTCGCCGGTGTTCGGCTCGATGGTGCAGAAGGGGTAGTTTGCCGCCTGGGCGGCGGCCGTCTTGGTCAGCGCGTTGAAGAGGGTCGACTTGCCGACATTCGGCAGACCGACGATACCGCATTTGAAACCCATGGAAGTGGTCCATTCGTCTTAAGAAAATCGTTGCCCTCGCTATGGGGGATGGCGGGGGCAGGGTCAAGGCCTTCGGCCATGCAGGGCCTTGAAGTCGCCTCTCCTGCGGTGCACAATGGGGCTCACACCGCTCGGAGCCGGAATACGAGGAGCTTCCCATGAGCAATGGTGACACGACCCTCACCCCGAAAACCGTGACGGAGCCGAAGCTGGAGCGCCCGAAGCTCTACAAGGTCATTCTCGTCAACGACGACTACACGCCGCGCGAATTCGTGACGCTGGTGCTGAAGGCCGTCTTCCGCATGGCGGAGGAGACGAGCTATCGCGTCATGATGACCGCACACAAGATGGGCACGGCGGTGGTGGTCGTCTGCGCCCGCGACATTGCCGAGACCAAGGCGAAGGAAGCGACGGACCTTGCCAAGGAGGCAGGCTTCCCGCTGCTCTTCCAGACCGAGCCGGAGGAGTAGTCAATTCGGTGTGGGACGGCGGATCTGGAAGCCGGTCTTGTCCTGCCGGAAGCCGCAGCTCGTGTAGAAGGCATGGGCTTCGCTGTCGCCCCGGCCCGTCAGCAGCATGACCTTGTAGCAGCCGGCCGCCCAGGCCGTATCGATCGCATGCCGGATGACGGCACGGCCGAGGCCCCGCCGGCGGGCGGTGTGGTGGGTGACGACGTTCTCGATCAGCGCATAGGGGGCGCCGCCCCGGGTGAGGTTCGGCACGATGACGAGCGTGCAGGAGGCGAGCGGCTTTTGCCTGTCCGCGGCGACGAAGATCGTCATGCCGGGCTGGGCGAGGATTGCGGCGAAGCGATCATGCGCCGTTGCCGCATCCAGCGGCGGATCGGCAGGATTGAGTTCGGCATAGAGCGCGAGCAGCCCCGGAAGATCGCCCGGTTCTGCGGGGCGCAGGCCCACGTCCGCAGCCATCCTAGTCGCCCTTGTTGCCGAGCAGTTTCTTCAGCATCTCCGCCATCGGCCCGGTCGTCGGCAGGATCTTCGGCTGGGCGTGGTTGCGCGCCTGGCGGATATGGGACTGGCCGGCCGGTTTCTGTGCGGGCGTCTTTTCCGCTTCCGGCTTGCTGCCGGTGGCGAGCGCCAGCTTGTTCATCAGCTGCGAATCCTCTCCCCGCACCAGCATGTCGGCATTGAGGGCGAGCTCGTCGAGCAGCGGGTCGAGCCAGCTATGGTCGACCTTGGCGAAATCGCCGAGCACATGGTTGGTGACGAGTTCCTTGGCGCCCGGATGACCGATGCCGAGGCGCAGGCGCCGATAGTCCCTGCCGCAATGGGCGTCGATCGACTTGATGCCGTTGTGCCCGCCATGGCCGCCGCCGACCTTGATGCGCACCTTGCCCGGCGCAAGATCCAGTTCGTCGTAGATCGCGACGATGTCCTTCGGCGCCAGCTTGTAGAAGCGCATGGCCTCACCGACGGATTCGCCCGACAGGTTCATGAAGGTCTGCGGCTTGACGAGCAGCACCTTCTCGCCGGCAAGCTCGCCTTCGGAGATTTCTGCCTTGAACTTCTTCGACCAGGGCGAGAAGGGGTTCTTGCGGTGGATCGCATCCAGCGCCATGAACCCGATATTGTGGCGGTTGCCCGCATATTTTGTGCCCGGATTGCCGAGCCCCGCGATGATCTGCATGGAATGGTCCGCAAAATGGATCTGTCCGGCTTTCACCACCGCGAAAGCGACCGGAAGTCAACCGTCCGCATTCATTTCTTCGCGCCGCCATCGGCCGTGCGCGGATTCGGCGGCAGGCCGTAGGCTGTGTAGATGCGGTCCTGCTCACCGCTGACGATGAGCTGGTCGAGCGCCGCCTGCAGCCGCTTGATAAGCGCGGGTGGGGTCTGCTTGTGGCAGGCGAGGCCATAAATCTGGCCGGCCATCAGCATGGCCTTTTCAACCGGCTGGCCCTGGTTGATGAGGTTCTCATAGGTCTTGATCGAGGTCGGCATCAGGTCGATGCGGCCGGAGAGCAGCTTGCGCACCGAAATGTCGATGTCCGCTGCAAGGTCGATCTCTTTAAAACCGAGGCCCTCCAGCGCTTCGACGGCAAAATCGCCACGCTGCGAGCCGACCTTCATGGCAAGCGCGTCCTGCAGGTTTGCCGGCCCCTTGCTGCCATCCTTGCGCTTCAGCAGCACCATTTCGTCTTTCAGTAGCGGATTGACCCAGGCGAAGCGATCGGCGCGCTCCCGGTTGTAGCCAGTCGTGAAGACGCAGTTCATCGGCTGGCTTTCGGCCATCGCGAAGGCACGAGCCCAGGGCATGATCTCGATCGTGTAGTCGACGCCGGCGGCCTTTGCCATTGCCTCGACCTGCTCGACCGCGATGCCGGTGATCTTGCCGTCCTTGGAATAGTTGAAGGGTGCGTATTCCTCCGTCACGAAATGCAGCGTTTCGGCGAGCGGCGCTGAAAAGGGGGCGAGCGACAGGCAAAGCGTCAAAAGCAGCGTCTTCATCGTCTCGTCCTCAGTCTTTCATCAGGAGGCAGCGGCGCGGCGCTCCGGCCTTTCCGTCATCGTGAATTCGTCCAGTTTCTCCAGGAGCGCGTCAAGCGGAAGAGGACGGCTCAGGAGATAGCCTTGGCCGAACTCGATCTGCATGGACTGGAGGATATCCCACTGTTCCGTCGTCTCGATGCCCTCCGCCACGACCGCACAGCCCATCTGGTGCGAGATCGTGCGGATACCCTCGATCAGCATGCGGCTCTTGCGGCGCACGTCCGGCTGGTCGGAAGAGAGCGAGCGGGTGAAGGACTGGTCGACTTTGACGATATCGACGGGAAAACGGTTGAGATAGGACAGCGAGGAATAGCCGGTGCCGAAATCGTCGAGTGCGATGCGGCAACCGAGATCGGAAAGTGCGTCGAGCACCTCGCGCACGATGGGATTGTCGAGCATCAGCACGGCCTCGGTGATTTCCACCACGATGCGCGACGGTGTGACGCCGTGTTCCAGGAGCAGGGCGGCAAGGCGGGCGGGCAAAGCGGGCTCGAACTGCAGGGGCGAGAAGTTCACGGCAAGATAGCTGTCGGCAAGCCCATCGAGCTTTGAAATGACGGCGAGGCTGGCGATCGACTTCGAGAGGATGGTGTCCCCGATGCGGCTGATCGAACCGTTCTCCTCCGCAATGCCGATGATCTCGGCCGGCGGCAGCAGGCCGCGCTCGGGGTGGCTGAGACGCATCAGGGCCTCGAAGCCGGCGACGCGTCCGTCGGCGAGCGAAACGATCGGCTGGAGATGGGCGACGAACCAGTCGTCGCGCAGGCCCTGGTCGATGAACTGCTCGGTTTCCAGCCGCTTGCGGGCGATGTCCACCATGTTGTTGTCGAAGAGCTGCACGCCGTTCTTGCCGCTGCGCTTGCGCGCATACATCGCCATGTCCGACTTCTGCAGCAGGCAGGCCGCCGTCGAGGCGTGGTCAGGATAGACGGCGACGCCGATGCTGGCGCTGACTTGCAGGTCCGCGCCGTTGATGGTGAGGGGCGTGCGCAGGCTCGCGACCAACCGTTCGCTGACATCCATGGCGAGCTGCCGCGCGTTCGGGGCGGCGAGCAGGATGGCGAATTCGTCGCCGCCGAGCCGGGCGATGCGGTCGCCCGCACGCAGCTGCCGGCGCAGGCGTGTCGCCACCTGGCAAAGCACGTCGTCGCCGGCGGCATGGCCGAGATTGTCGTTGATCCACTTGAAGCGGTCGAGATCGACGAAGAGGCAGGCGAGCTGCTGGCCGAGCCTGTCGGCCGTGCCGATCAGCTCGTCGAGCACCGATTCGAAACCCTGCCGGTTAAGCAGGCCCGTCAGGTGGTCGGTGATCGCCTGGTGATGGTTCCGGTTCTCCGCCTCCTTGAGGTCGGTGACGTCGGTCATCACGGAGAGCGACAGCGCCTGGCGGTGGCTGCTGGCAGCGGTGCCGGTTTCCAGGATCAACACGTCGATCATGCTGTCATCGGCGCAGCGGAAGCGGACGGTCGCCTCGCAGATGCCGCCATTGGCGTTGTTCTCGTCATGGCGCCTGCGATAGGTCTCGCGCCAGTCCTCGGCAACGAAGTCGGTGAACTCCTGGCCGATCACCGCGGCGCGGCGATAGCCGGTCGCGGTCAGCCAGTAGTCGCTGACCGCGGTGATGCGGTTCTCCGCGTCGATGGAGAAGAGCATGGCCGGCGTGAGATTGTAGATGTCGGTGGCGCGGGCATGAGCGAGCTTCAGCTCCTTCTCCTCGCGCTCCAGCTGGCTCTGCATCTCGTTGAAATTGTGGGCGAGGGCGCCCATCTCGTCGCTCGATGTCCAGTCGACATGATGGCGCGAGCCGAGCCGGCGTGTCGCCTCGATGGCGGCCGTCAGCCGCATCAGCGGGCGGATGACGGTGATGCGGTTGCCGATGATGGCGGCGGTAAAGAGTGTCGCCACGGCAAAGAAGAAGATGGCGAAGATGCTCATCTCGTCCGTCGAGAATCGCGAGAGCAGGCCCTCCTTGCGGATCCAGATTTCCGCCGTACCGACCTTCTTGATGCCGTCGTTCGCCTTGTAGAGGATGTCGGTCTTGACGATCGAGCGGGCGTCGTCCGGGTCGGGACGCGTCGCGGGCTTGCTGATGTCGATGACATCCGAGGTGTCGCGCACATGGACGAAGGAGATGTCGGCATCTGCCTGCAACGCGCTGACGATCTGGTCGATGCTGTCCTTGTCGAAATCCCACAATGGCTTGCCAAGTGCCTGGACGTTGGCCTCAAGCAGCACTTCTGTGTTCTCCAGGCGCTCCCGCGCGACGCGGTCGGAGGAAAGGATCAGGAAAAGTGCGAAGAGCGGGGCGACGAAGATGAACAGGGCGCCGATGACGATGGCAATGAAGCGGCTTTCCACCGAATGCATTTTCATGCCGGTTGCCCCCATGCCATGATGCCAAGCCCGCCCATAACGCCCCTCTTTGGCTTTCGCCATCTGTGAGGCTTAGATTTTCATCAAAGTCTTAAATGTTGCTGAAATCGCCGTCCGGAAAAGTGCTGAAAATTCAGGCCTCACGCCACGGTAGTGGCGGAAAGCGGGCAAAGAAAAGCCCCGCATCCGTCGGGATGCGGGGCTTTCGAAGCCGTCAGAACGGAACCGATTACTCGGATGCTTCCGTTGCTTCTTCTTCCTTCACGCCGGCAGCCGGGACAGCGATCGTGGCGATCGTGAAGTCGCGGTCGGCGATGACCGGGCTCGTGCCCTTCGGCAGCTTGACATGCGAGATGTGGATGCCGTCGCCGACCTTCAGGCCGGCCAGGTCAGCCGTGATGAATTCCGGAATATCGCCGGCCAGAGCATGCAGTTCGACAGCGTGGCGAACGATGTTCAGGACGCCGCCGGCCTTGATGCCCGGGGACTTCTCTTCGTTGACGAAGTGAACCGGAACTTCGACGACGACGTGGGTGTTGCCCGAAACGCGCAGGAAGTCGACATGCATCGTGAAGTCGCGGACCGGATCAAGCTGGTAGTCCTTCGGCAGGACCTTGATCTTCTCGCCGTTGACGTCGATCGTCGCAACGGTCGTCTTGAAACCGCCGGCGTGGATACGCTGCGTGACGTCCTTGGTCGACAGGGCGATGGAGAGCGGGGCCTGCTTGTCGCCGTAAATGACTGCGGGAATAAGGCCGTTGCGGCGAAGTTCACGGGAGGACCCCTTACCAACCCGTTCGCGCGTCTCGGCCTTGAGCTCGTAAGTGTCGTGGCTCATGGCTTTACCTTTCGTGTGTTACTGGAGAGCCCTTCGCAGGCAGGGATCGCCCTGCCGCCGCAAAAAGCTTGAGGATTTCGTGAAAGCCTCATCCACGTTGCCTCCAAGGGTGTCTACGCGGACGGGGGCTCGATAAACGAGAACGCCCGGAAATGCAAGGCCCGCAGCCGGATTGACACGATGCGGTCATGATTGGATGTTCGCTTGCAAATCAGTTCGGCGAAGGAAACCACGATGAGAAGACAGATCCTGATGGCCTCGGCCGCATTCGCGCTTGTATCCGCAAGCCCGGTCCTTGCCCAGGAGGTTTCGCCAGCCGAGGCCGAAAGTATCCAGCAGAAGCTCACGCGCTACCTGCCGCAGGACATGATCGAGGCCGGTCTCGTCAGCGTCAAGGCGGCGACCTCGTTCTACGAGCTGCGCTTCAATCCGGCCGTGCTGCTCGAGAAGCACAAGTCCGGCGCGGTGACGGTCGAAGGGTTGAAGCCGATGACGGCCTATCTGAGGCCCATGCCGGAAGGCACCTATCGTATCGAGGCGAACGACAATCTCGACATCAAGGGGTCCGTCGACGTCGCGCCCGGCAAGAATTCCTTCTCCTACATCATTGCCTCGATGAAACTCGAAGGCATCTACGATCCTGATATCCTCTACTTTACCTCCGCCGATTGGAAGGCCGAGAAGATCGCCTTTACCAGCACCTCGCCGCAGGAGAGTATCACGGCGAGCTTCGGCGAGACGGCGATGCGTCTTGCCGCGGAGAAGAAGGGCGAAGGCATTCTCGACATTTCCAGCACGGGCGTGATGAAGGCCTTTGCCGAGACGATCACCGGCGGTGCGAACGGCCGGGTGGATATCAGCGCCGACACGGTCGACATCGATGTCAGCATGGATGGTGCGCGCAACAAGGTGGTGCAGGACCTCGTCTTCTTCGTGCTCGACAACATGCACAAGGACAAGCTGGAGGCGGTGGATGCGGCGCGGCTGAAGGAGATGCTGCGCTCCGCCCTGCCGGTCTTCGACAACCTCACCGAAACGATCAAGGCCTCCAATGTGAGCGTCGGTACGGAGCAGGGTACGTTCGGCGCCGAGAGCATCAGCTATGTCATCGACATGAACGGCATTGCCCATTCCACCCGTGTCGGCTTCGGTTTCGGCGTGGAGAAGCCCAAGCCGCCGGCCGGCATCCTGCCGGCGGCCTTTGCGGAGGCGCTGCCGGAGCGCGCGACCTTCAAGGCGGCGGTGACCAATCTCGATCTTGCCGGCGCGGTCAACTATCTCATCGACCATGCCGATTTCACCAAGCCCGAGCCGTTGACGGAGGCGCAGAACCAGGAGATCGGCCGCATCATCCTGCCGGACGGCGCGATGACCATGGAATTCGAGGACATTTCCGCCGTCTCGCCGATCTACGACGTGCATCTCGCCGGCAAGATGCTGGTCTATCCCGAGCAGCAGGATCGCCATAGCGCGGAGGTGACGGTGACCATGCGCAACTTCGACAAGACGATCGCCTATCTCCAGAAGAACGCCGCCACGGTGCCGGAATTCGGCCAGGCCGCCTTCGGCCTCCTGATGATGAAGGGCCTCGCCCGCGATGCCGGCGGCGGCGCGCAGGCCTGGGACCTGACGGTCGACAAGGACGGCAAGGTGCTGGTCAACGGCCAGCCGCTGCCCTTCCAGCAGTAAGGATCAGGACCTGGCGCGGCGTCTTGCCGTGAGGCGGGCGAGCGCCAGCATCAGCCCTCCGGCGATCAGCCCCCAGAAGGCGCCGGAAATGCCGGCGAAGGAAACACCCGAGGCGGTGACGAGGAAGGTCACCGCCGCAGCCTCGCGGCCCTCCGGCTCCTTGAAGGCGTTGAGCGCCGAGCCGGCAAAGGCGCTGATCAGCGCGAGCCCGGCGACGGCCTGGATGAGGATCGGCGGGGCGAGGCTGACAAAGGCCGTGACGGCGCCTGCGGCAAGCCCGAAGATCACGTAGAAGACGCCGGCATTGATCGCCGCCCAGTAACGCTTGGCCGGGTCGGGATGCGCGTCGCTTCCGGCGCACATGGCGGCGGTGATGGCGGCAAGGTTGACCGCATGGCCGCCGAAGGGCGCCGACAGCAGCGAGAAGAGACCGGTGACGGCAAAAAGCGGGCCCGGATTGGGCTCGTAGTGGTTGACCTTCAGAACGGCGATGCCCGGAATGTTCTGCGAGGCCATGGTGACGATGAAGAGTGGCAGCGCGATGCCGACGAGCCCGGCGACGGTGAAGACGGGCGCGACGATCTCCGGCCGCGGCAGCAGCGAGTCGGCGAGGCCTGAAAGGGCACCTTCGGGAATGTCGATGCCGAAGGCAAGCACGGCGACGAAGGCGGCAAGCGCCGCCGGTACGGCGTAAAGCCTGTTGATGCTGCCGACGACCACCCAGGCAAGGACGATCGGCAGGCCGAGCAGCGGATCGAAGGCGATGGCCTTCACCGGAGCGAAGCAGAGGCCGATAAGGACGCCCGACAGCATGGCATTGGCGAGGGTCGCCGGGATTGCAGCGACCATGCGGCCAAGCGGCTTCCACAGGCCGGCGATGACGATCAGCACCGCGCAGACGAGGAACCCGCCGACGGCCGTCGCAAAGCCGCCCTCCACGGCGCCGGAACTTGCCAGCAGCGCGGCGCCCGGTGTCGACCAGGCAATAGAGACGGGGAGCCGCGTTGTGGCGCTGAGCACGATCGCGCAGACGCCCATCGACACGGACAGCGCCATCAGGCCGGAAGCCGCCTGCGCCTCCGTGGCGCCGACGCCGGTCAGCCCGTGCAGCACGACGGCGAAGGAACTCGCAAAACCGACGAAGGCGGTGAGCAGGCCCATGAACAGGGCTTGGGCGGAAAAATCACGAAACATGGCAAGGATCGATGCTGGACAGGAATGTGCACTGGTAACAGGCGCCGGGCGGCTTGGAAACAGGGTTTCGGCAAGGGCAGGACCCGGCAGGACGGACAGGAGGCCATTGCCTCGACGGAGCCCTGTTCGCCCCAGTCTTGTACCTTTGTCCTGCTGGACCGGCAGGCGCAAACATGGCTATAGTCGTTGAGCGTTGTATTCTGGCGCGACGATCGGTCGAAGCTTTCGGGGAGGAGAGCGGATGCCCATGCGTTTCGATCACGCAGATCATGTGCAGAGCGTTGCGGCCCACACCTCGGCCGCGGCCAGTTCGCCGGTGGCTGCTTCCTGGCGCCGCTGCCTCACGCTGCACGGGCTTTCCCCCGAAGAGGCACGCCACCCCTGGCGCCTGACCGAGCCGGAATTCCGGCAGGCGCGGGCGCGCTCCAGCGTGCTGATCGAGGAGGCGCGCGGCGAGATCGACCGGCTCTTCGCCACGGTCGGCAAGGCCGGCTGCTGCCTGCTCCTGACGGATGAGAACGGCATTGCGCTCGAACGGCGCGGGGCGGCGGGCGACGACCGCGATTTTCGCGGTGTCGGGCTCTGGTCCGGCACGGTGTGGAGCGAGGCGAGCGTCGGCACCAACGGCATCGGCACCGCGTTGGCCGACGAGCGGCCCGTGCTCATCCTGCGCGACCAGCATTTCCTCTCGCAGAACACCGGCCTTTCCTGCACCACTGCGCCGATCCGCGATCATACGGGGCGCATTGCCGCCGCCATCGACATTTCCACCTGCCGTGACGATGCGGGCGAGATGACCATGTCGATCCTCTCGCAGGCGATCCGCGATGCCGCCGCGCGCATCGAGGCGGGGCTTTTCCGCCGCGCCTTCTCCGCCGCGCGCATCCTGCTTGTGCCCGTCGAGGGGCGTAGCGCGCCGGCGCTGCTCGCCGTTGATCGCGACGACCTGGTGCTGGGTGCAACCCGCGCTGCGCGCCAGGTGCTCGGTCTTGATGACCGGCGCATTGCCACGGGCGTCGCCGCCTCCGACCTCCTGCAGGAGGATAGGGCGGAGGACGGGCGCGACCTCGACGATGCGGAACGCGCGGCGCTGCGCCGCGTGCTGACGCGCGCCGGGGGCAATGTCAGCCAGGCGGCTGACCTGCTCGGCATCAGCCGCGCGACGCTGTACCGCAAGATGAAGAAGCTCTCGATCAACTGATGTTGCAATGCAGCACAGGCTGTCGCGCCGGCCTGTCTCAATTCTGAAACAGTCGCCGCCGCCATCGTCCTGCCCCCTCTACCGCGATCGGCCGAAGCGCAGCACCATCCTCTCCGACGGCCCGTCCGGGCCCTACATGGGAGGAATGACATGCTGCACCAGAAGATCGTCGAAAACCCGTACAAGGCAAAGTACGGCAACTTCATCGGCGGTGAGTGGAAGGAGCCGGTCGCCGGCCGCTACTTCGACAACATCACGCCGGTCACCGGCGGCAAGCTGTGCGAGATCGCCCGTTCTGACGCTGCCGATATCGAGCTCGCCCTCGACGCAGCCCATGCCGCCAAGGACAAATGGGGCCGCACCTCGACCACCGAGCGCTCCAACATCCTGATGAAGATCGCCCAGCGCATGGAGGACAATCTCGACCTTCTCGCCCGTGCGGAAACCTGGGACAACGGCAAGCCGCTGCGCGAGACGCTGGCCGCCGACATCCCGCTCGCCATCGACCACTTCCGCTATTTTGCATCCTGCGTTCGTGCACAGGAGGGCGGCATCAGCGAGGTCGACCACAATACGATCGCCTATCACTTCCACGAGCCGCTCGGTGTCGTCGGCCAGATCATCCCCTGGAACTTCCCGATTCTGATGGCTGCCTGGAAGCTGGCGCCTGCTCTCGCCGCCGGCAACTGCGTGGTGCTGAAGCCGGCCGAACAGACGCCGTCCTCGATCCTCGTCTGGGCCGAGCTGATCGGCGATCTCTTGCCTGCCGGCGTGCTCAACATCGTCAACGGCTTCGGCCTGGAAGCCGGCAAGCCGCTCGCCTCCAATCCGCGCATCGCCAAGATCGCCTTCACCGGCGAGACGACGACCGGCCGCCTGATCATGCAATATGCCAGCCAGAACCTCATTCCGGTCACGCTGGAGCTTGGCGGCAAGTCGCCGAACATCTTCTTCGAAGACGTCATGCGCGAGGATGACGACTATCTCGACAAGGCGCTCGAGGGCTTTGCGATGTTCGCGCTGAACCAGGGCGAGGTCTGCACCTGCCCGAGCCGCGCGCTGGTACATGAGAAGATCTACGACCGCTTCATGGAGAAGGCCGTCAAGCGCGTCGAGAAGATCGTGCAGGGCAACCCGCTCGATACCGCGACGATGATCGGCGCGCAGGCGTCGTCCGAGCAGCTTGAAAAGATCCTCTCCTATATCGACATCGGCCGGCAGGAGGGTGCGGAACTGTTGACGGGCGGTGCGCGCAACGATCTCGGCGGTGATCTCTCGGGCGGTTACTATGTCAAGCCGACCGTCTTCCGCGGTCACAACAAGATGCGCATCTTTCAGGAGGAAATCTTCGGGCCGGTGGTCTCGGTCACGACCTTCAAGGACGATGCGGAAGCGCTCGCCATCGCCAACGACACGCTCTACGGCCTCGGTGCCGGCGTGTGGAGCCGTGAAGCGAACCGTTGCTACCATTTCGGCCGCGACATCCAGGCCGGCCGTGTCTGGACCAACTGCTACCACGCCTATCCGGCCCATGCGGCCTTCGGCGGTTACAAGCAGTCGGGCATCGGCCGCGAGAACCACAAGATGATGCTCGACCACTACCAGCAGACCAAGAACATGCTGGTCAGCTACTCTCCCAAGGCGCTCGGCTTCTTCTGAGCGACCGCTCTCCTTCTCCACCCCCCGGAGAAGGCGTGCAACGGGCGTGGGAGCCCTGTCCGCCGTCGCTCCCCGCTCCATCCCTCTCCCCGCACCCGGGGAGAGGGAAAACCGTTTGGAGGAGAGCTGCCATGACCGAAGCCACGACCGAGCCGCGTGTGGTGGCGACAGACGCCGCGCTGTCGCTCATCCGGGAGATCCAGGCCGATCATCCCGAGATCCTGTTCCACCAGTCCGGCGGCTGCTGCGACGGCTCCTCACCGATGTGCTATCCGGCGGACGACTACATTGTCGGCGATCGGGACGTAAAGCTCGGCGAGATCGGCGGTGTGCCGGTCTATATCAGCGAGAGCCAGTTCGATGTGTGGAAGCACACGCAGCTGATCATCGACGTGGTGCCGGGTCGGGGCGGCATGTTCTCGCTCGACAATGGCCGGGAGAAACGGTTTCTCACCCGCTCGCGCCTCTTTGGCGGCGGTGAGGCCTGTCCACTGCCGGGGCGCTGACGAGGTTCGAGGCAATCGCCCCGACTTTTATGAAAATCCGCCCGCGCTCGACTTCATCCTCGGGCTGGACCCGAGGATCCATATTTTTCAATGGGCTTAGGTGGCCGGGTCAAACCCGGCCATGATGACGGAGGCGTTGAGCGTGCAGCCTACCGATCGGGATGGGCTCAGCCAATCGGGCACTGGCCGCGCCGATAGACCGTGAAGCCGGCCGCCTCCGCCGAGCAGGCATTGCCGAACTCCTTGAAATCCGGGCCGCGGCGCCCGCAGACCGGATTGTAGTCCATCGTGCAGGCGCGCTGGTCACGCGGGCGTTCACGGTCGCCCCGGTCGTTGCGGTCACGCTCCCGGCGGTCCCGATCGTTGCGATTGCGGTCCCTGTCACGGTCGCGGCCGTCATTGTTCCAGCCGTCGCGATCCTCGTCCTGCCAGCCGGTCTGGTTGCGATCCGGGCGGCGGAACTGGCATTCACCGCGGCCGATGATGCCGTAGCCGCTGGAGCGCGCTTCGCAGGCATTGGCGAAGGTCTGGTGGTCGCGGCCGCGCTCGCCGCAGACCGGCGCATATTCGCGGGTGCAGAATTGCGGCGGGCGGGGATTGTAGCCGCCGGGGCCTTCATCGACCTCGACCGAGCAGGCCGCCAGAGTGCCGGCGGCGAGAAGGAGGACGGCAGGCCCCGCGAGCCGGGATAGAAATGGTAGTGAGATCATGGTTTTCCCCTGACGAATCTGAGGGGAACTTAGCGCAGAAATGCCGGGGCCGATATCGGCCCTGGCAAAAATCCGTCAGTCGAAGAGGCTCGATACCGATTCCTCGGCGCTGGTGCGGTTGATCGCTTCGCCGAGCAGGTTGGCCGTCGAGATGACGCGGATGTTGTGCGCCGACTGGACGGCCGTTGTGGGCTGGATCGAGTCGGTGATGACAAGCTCCTTGAGCTTGGACGAGGTGACGCGCGCGACGGCGCCGCCCGACAGAACGCCATGCGTGATATAGGCGGTGACACTGGTCGCGCCGTTCTTCAGCAGCGCCTCGGCCGCGTTGCAGAGCGTGCCGCCCGAGTCGACAATATCGTCGATCAGCAGGCAGTCCTTGCCCGAAACGTCGCCGATGACGTTCATCACCTCGGATTCACCCGGACGGTCACGGCGCTTGTCGACGATGGCGAGCAGACAGTCGAGGCGCTTGGCGAGCGCCCGGGCGCGCACCACGCCGCCGACGTCGGGCGAGACGACCATGACGTTTTCGAGGTTGTAGTTTTCCTTCACGTCGCGCGCCAGGATCGGCACGGCGTAGAGGTTGTCCGTGGGAATGTCGAAGAAACCCTGGATCTGGCCGGCATGCAGGTCCAGCGTCAGTACGCGGTCGGCACCGGCCTCGGTGATGAGGTTGGCGACAAGCTTTGCCGAGATCGGCGTACGCGGGCCGGGTTTGCGGTCCTGGCGGGCGTAGCCGAAATAGGGGATCACGGCCGTGATGCGGCGTGCCGAGGAACGGCGCATCGCATCGATCATGATGAGCATTTCCATCAGGTGATCGTTGGTCGGGAACGAGGTCGACTGCACGACGAAAACGTCCTCGCCGCGCACGTTCTCCTGGATTTCAACGAAGATTTCCTGGTCTGCGAAGCGTCTGACCGTGGCCCGGCCGAGCGGAACATTCAGATAATTGCAGATCGCTTCGGCCAGGAGCCGGTTCGAATTGCCCGCGAAAACCTTCATCTATGGTCCGCCTGTGGATTATGCTGATGGGGGGGCTTTAAGCGGCAAAATCCGTGAATGCAAGGGCTTTGCGATATCCGAAAAGCGTTTCTTCGCATTTCGCTGTGATTAACCCTGCGACGTGCTTAACCGCGTGTGGCGCCGCGCCAGTCGAGATACTGGCGGATCGTCTTCTGGGCGATGCCCTCCATCGTGCGCGCCGGCACGGCGGCCCAGGGATCGGAGGCTGTGCCCGAGACGCTTTCCTGGCCCTGGATGCGATGCAGCCGTGCGCCGCTGCCGTCGAGCACGTCCCAGACATAGACGACGGTGGTCTTGCCGTTGTCGTTCATGGCGGAGAAGTAGCCCTTCAGGATGTATTTGCTCGAACTGTCGGAGGCGCTGCGGATCGTCAGCCCGTTGGAACGGGCTTCCGCGCCGAGCCGCTTGGAGAGCGGTGTCACGGCTTCGACCGGGGCGCCGATGATCGGCAGGAAGCGCACGGTCTCGCCTGCTTCCGCGGCCGGCGGGACGGTGGCGACTTCTTCCGCGCCGGTCGACGTTTCGGCCGCGAGCGAGCGCTGGGCGGTGGTGCGGGCAAGCTCCGCGTCCTGCTGGCCCCCCGCATTGCGGGCAAGCGCGTCGGCCTGGCCCTGCAGCGTGCCGGCGGTGTCCGCGCCCGTCGTGGTGCCGGATGACGGGGTGAAGGCCGTCTCCTGGGTCGTGCGCGTGACGGGTGTCGTCTGTGCGCTCATCTGGTCGAGGTCGTTCTGGGTGACGGGCGGCGAATTGAAGGTGCCGCCGCCGACATCGACCTGCGGCGTCAGCGCGTCCGTGCTGTTGCAGCCGGCAAGGGTGGCAATGAGGCCGATCAGTGCCAGCCGCTTCATCAGCTCTTGCATCATTGTCGTCCGTGTCCTGCGGAAGGCTTTTCGCCTCCTCCGTTCCCCGCAACGATTTATGGGTGCGGCCTCAAGGCCTGTCAATCGCGGGATCGTGCGGGGTCTGCGGGTGGCTCCCCTCAGACCTCGATGAAGTCGAGCCCGTAGCGCGAAAGCGCCTTCGGCGTGTCTGTCGTCGTCAGGTAGGTCTGGCCGAGCGTCATGGCCGTGCCGCTGTCGGAATCGAGCACGATCGTGTGCACGAAAAGCGTCATGTTCGGCTGGATCTCCTGGGGGTTTCCGACGAGGAACATCTGCTGCTCCATCCAGGATGGCGCAAAGCGCGCGCCGACGGAATAGCCGCAGGTGTTAAGCCTGTGGCGGGCAAGGCCGCGCTCGTCGATGATGCGGGCGAAGGTCTCGAAGACGGTGCCGAAGGTATTGCCGGGGCGCAGCACCATTTCCATCGCCTGCATGGCCTCGCGGCAGGCGCTGTAGAGCTCGCGGTGGCGGTTGGACGGCTCGCCGATGATGGCCGTGCGCATCATCGGCGCATGGTAGCGCGCGCTGACGCCTGACCATTCCAGCGTGAGCTGGTCCTCCGCATCGAGTTTGCGCCGGCCGGACTTGGAGCGGCAGAGCAGGGCGTCGGCGCCCGAGCCGATGACGAATTCATTGGCGGCATAGTCGCCGCCGGCGGCCAGCACCGCATTCTGCAGCGCCGCGAGGATCGCCGCCTCGTCGCCGCCGGGCACGATGAGCGGCAGGGCGGCGGCCAGCGCATCGTCGGACAGCGCGGCAGCACGCTCGACATAGGCGATCTCGGCCGGGCTCTTGATGAGGCGCAGCCGGCTGACGAGGCTAGAGGCGTCGACGATCTGGCCGAAACTCTGGAGCTGGTTGTCGAGAAGGCGGGCGTTGCGGCCGGTAAGGCCATGCGTGTCATATTCGACGCCGATGCGGCAACCGAGCAGGTCGAGGTCGGAGAGCAGGTTCTTCAGGTCCATCGTCGGGTCGGCCGTGATGCGGTCGATCCAGATCTCGATCTTCTCGATGTTGGAGGTGTGGCGCGCCTGGCGCAGGTCCGCCGAACGGGTCAGCAGCACCATCTCGCCGGTCGCCTTCACGACGAGCGTCTGGAAGAAGCAGTAGCCGAAGGTGTCGTAGCCGGTCAGCCAGTACATGCTCTCCTGCGCGAAGAGCAGCATGGCGTCGATCTTCTCCTCCCGCATGCGGGCGGTGAGGCGCTGGAGCCGGTTGGCGTATTCCTCGCTGTCGAAGTGAAGTGCCATGGCGGTGTCTCCCTCGTCCTGTGTCGTTGGGGGCCTCAGCCCCTTAGCATGATCGCCGATATCTGGCGGCCGTAGTCGGGTTCCTGGCGGTGCGTGGTGCGCCGGTAGGAGAAGAAGCGCTCTTCGTCCGGATAGGTGCAGATGTCGAGATTTTCCGCCGTCACCCCGGCGTCGGTCAATCGCTGCGTGGTCAGACCCGGCAGGTCGAACATGGCGTGGCCGGGTTTTTCCGAGGGCGTGAAATAGCGCGCATATGCCGTGTCGACGTCGAGGAAGCGTTCCACGAATTCTGGCCCGACCTCGTAGCTCTTCCGGCTGATCGAGGGGCCGAGACTGGCGACGATGGTCTGCCTGCGGGCGCCGAGCCTTTCCATCGCCGCGATGGTGCTTTCGAGCACGCCGTAGAGGGCGCCCTTCCAGCCGGCATGGGCCGCTCCGACGACGCGCGCCTCGGGGTCGCAGAAGAGGATCGGCCCGCAATCGGCGGCAAGCACGCCCAGCACCATGCCGGGTGTCGCGCTGACCAGCGCATCGGCCTGCGGCCGCGCGCCGTCATAATCGCCATCGACCACGACGACATCGGGTGAATGGACCTGATGCACGGTGGCGAGCCGGTCTGGCGTGGCGGAGAACCAGCGGGCGACACGGGCGCGATTCTCGTCGACCTTTTCACGCTGGTCCTTCGAGCCGAGGCCGACATTGAGGCCGCGGTAGATGCCGTCGGAAACCCCGCCGGCGCGGGTGAAGAAGCCGTGCTGCGCGGCCTTTCCGGCGCGCTCCGTCAGGAGCGGGCTTTCGATCGGGGAGGGGAGCGCGTCGTCCTTCATGGTCTCTCGGCTGGGCTTGGGGCGGCCCGTCGGGCCAAGGTTTCGGCCGGGGCATGCGGGGTGCAAATCGGGCCGGATGTTGTCCGGCCTGACGGCCTGTGTCAATCCGGCTGGCGGAAGGGAAAGAGGGCAAGTGGCGTGCTGCCGACGGCCAACACCTTGAAAAGATCACCCATTTTCCCAGCACCTGCGCCGGCGAGCCGGTCGACATCGGCAAGAATCGATTGCTGCGTCGCTGCGTCGCGGTTTCGGCCGAGGGCAGAGGCCCGCTCACCGATGCCAAGGCCGACGAGAAAGTCGCCCTGGTGCAGCATGCCGTGCACATGAAGGCCCACGCTTGCCGCCGTGCCGGCGAGACGCTCGAAATCCACATGGCTCGTCAGATCCGCCTCGCCGGGATGGGCGAGCGGCGGGTCGAAGTCGTGTTTCAGCACCGCCTGTAGCGTATCGCCGAAGCCGGTGACGAAATGGCCGTAGTCGATGATGAGCGCAGTACCGCCGAAACGGGCTATGCGCTCGCCGATCGTCGCCAAGACGGCCTCGCGGGCCGGGGCGATCTCGAAGATCGTGCCGTTTGGCACCGCCTTGTGGTTTTCCGGCAGAAGTGCGGGATCGAGGCCGGCGACGCCGGCGGCAAAGGTCAGGGCGTCGTTCGCATCGAGGCCGACAAGCCGCTCGCGAAAACCGGACGGTGTCTTGATGAACTGGCGGATCGGGATGGCATCGAAGAGCTCGTTGGCGGCAAGCAGCACGAAACCGTCGGGCAGTTCCTCGAAACTGTCGTGCCAGGTGACGCGCGCGGCATGGGTGCCGAGCGTTTCGTGCTGGACGGTGCGCAGCTTCGGGCTTGTCTCGATCAGGTGGATCGTCGCGCTCTCATAGAGCTGCGGGGCGATCCTTGCGATCACGCGCAGCATGTCCGCCATCATCGTGCCCCGGCCGGGGCCGATCTCGGCAATGCGCACGTCCGCCGGTCCGCCGTGTTTCTGCCAGGCATGTACCAGGAAGATGCCGAGCATCTCGCCGAAGAGCTGGCTGACCTCCGGTGCGGTGACGAAGTCGCCGGCGACGCCGAAGGGGTCGCGGGTGCGGTAGTAGCCGTGCTCCGGATCGGCAAGGCACAGGGCGAAATAGTCGGTGACGCTGATCGGGCCGTTGGTTCGGATCAGCGCCTTGATCTTGCGGGCGAGGGGCGTCGGCATCGGCGCGTTCGCTCAGGCACTGGCCGCAGCGGCCGGCCGGGCGCGGACGATCGCCCAGAGGCCGAGTGCGAGCATCGGCAGCGAGAGCAGCATGCCCATGGTGAGCCAGCCGCCGAGAAGATAGCCGAGCTGCGGGTCCGGCTCGCGGAAGAACTCGACCGTGATGCGCGAGAGGGCATAGCCCGCCACGAAGAGGCCGGTCACGAGGCCGGGGCGCTTCAGCGCGGCGAAACGATAGATGGCAAGGGCGAGCACGATGACCAGCACGATGCCTTCGAGCCCCGCTTCGTAGAGCTGGCTCGGATGGCGGGCGAAGGGGCCTGCCTCGGGGAAGATCACGGCCCAGGGCGCGTCGGAGAGGCGGCCCCAGAGTTCGCCGTTGACGAAGTTGGCGATGCGGCCGAAGAACAGGCCGATCGGCACGACGGCGGCGATGATATCGAAGAGGCTCCAGACCGGGATGGCGTTGCGCCGGGCGAAGAGGATCATGGCGAGCGTGGTGCCGGCAAGGCCGCCGTGGAAGGACATGCCGCCGTTCCACACCTGGAGGGCGCGCAGCGGATCGGCCACGACGTTCGGGAAATCGTAGAAAAGAATATAGCCGACGCGACCGCCGAGAATGATGCCGACGGCTGCCCAGACGAGGAAGTCGTCGAGATGGGTGCGGCTTATCGGCGCCTCGCCCGCCCACAGGCGTGGTGTCTCGATCAGCTGGCGCGCATAGACCCAACCCAGGAGGATGCCCACGACATAGGCGATGCCGTACCAGTGCACGGCGACCGGGCCGATGGAGAAGGCGATCGGATCGATCTCGGGATAGGGCATGATGGCGAGGAGTTGGGCAAGGTTCGTCAAGATGAGGCTCTTTTGCGTTTTCGGGCGGAAGATGGAGGCGCCTTGGGGCAGGGTCAAGGCGATAAATCGTGATCGGAGGCGGTGCGGCGGCGTGAAGCGGCGGCGATCCACCGGAATCCGCTTGCAAGCAGCGGCATCAGACCCTACCTCAGGGCAACACGCGGGCGCCGGCGCCCGGAGCGACCATCGACACCTCAGGGAGGTCAGACCATGACGACATCAGGCGCAAACCGTATTCTCGACGACTTCGCCAAGTTGATGACCGACGCCGCCGGTGCCGCCCAGGGCGTGCGCAAGGAGGCCGAGACGGTGTTCCGCGCCCAGGCCGAGCGCTTCATCAACGGCATGGACCTCGTCAAGCGCGAGGAATTCGAGGTGGTGCGTGAAATGGCGATCAAGGCGCGGGATGAAAACGACGCGCTTTTGAAGCGCATCGAGGCGCTGGAAGCCCGCCTCAACGCAGGCAGCTGAGCCGTTCCGGCACAGGTTTTCACCGACAGGACTCGGTTGGCGTGATTCACCCCGCGCCAACCGTTTTTTTTAATAAAATTTTTACCCCTGTGGACACTTGCGAAAAGCCCTTTTCGAAGAGTCTCTTAAGCCTCCGACCTGAATCTTTTTCACAGCCTCTGTCCACAACCGGGCGGAGAAAATGGCGGGCCAGGGGCTGGCGTCGTGACTCCGCCGTTATACACTGATTTTAAATGATGATTCGAAACAGGCAGCGCAAGCTTCGGGCAGGGTAAGTCGTCCAGATTGCGCAGGGTGCCGAGCAATCATTCAGTGTTGTATCCGGAGTACGGTTTGCCGCGTCGTGTGTGTGAGCACGATGTCGCATGCCTTCCGGCCTTGAAGGTGATGCATGAGCCTTATGGAATTGGATATCGGGCGTCAGTCCAACCCGGTCGACATGATCGAGTTCGTCGCAGCCAACAATGACTGGACGTTCGAGCGGTCCGGCGAAGACGAGATCGCGATGACGGTCGAAGGCAAGTGGACGGATTACCACGTCTCCTTCTCCTGGATGGAAGAGTTCGAGGCGCTGCACCTTGCCTGCGCCTTCGACATCAAGGTTCCCGAAAGTCGCGTCAACGAGGTGCATTGCCTGCTCTCGCACGTGAACGGCCAGGTGCTGATGGGCCATTTCGACCTGTGGCGCCGCGAGGACGTGGTGATCTTCCGCCAGTCGCTGTTGCTTGCCGGCGGGGCGGAGCCCACCAACAAGCAGGTCGAGGTGCTGCTGTCGAGCGCGCTCGAAGCCTGCGAGGCTTATTTCCAGGCCTTCCAGTTTGTCGTCTGGTCCGGCATGGACGCCCAGTCCGCCGTCGATGCCGTCCTGTTCGAGACGGTCGGGGAAGCTTGAGGATGGCGGTTGCAGGTTCGGGGCCTATCGTTCTCATCGGTGCCGGTAATATGGGCGGCGCGATGCTGGCGGGTTGGCTGAAGAGCGGTATTTCCGGCTCTTCGGTCATCGTCATCGATCCCGGCCCGCAACCGGCCATGGCGAAGCTGATTGCCGACGATGGCGTGCGCCACGAAACCTCGGCACCCGAGGGTGTCAAGGCCGGCGTGCTTTTCGTTGCGGTCAAGCCGCAGGTGATGGACCAGGTGCTGCCGCCCCTGAAGGGTCTCGTCGGTCCGGAAACGGTGATCGTTTCGGTCGCCGCCGGCAAGACCATCGCCAATCTTGAAAACCATCTCGGCGCTGCCGCCACCGTGCGCGCCATGCCGAACACGCCGGCCATGATCGGTCGCGGCGTGACGGGTGCCTATGCCAATGCCCGAGTCTCTGCGGGCCAGCGCGATTTCGTTCACGCCCTTCTCAAGGTGAGCGGCCCGGTCGAATGGGTCGCATCCGAGGGGGATATCGACGCCGTCACGGCCGTCTCCGGCAGCGGACCGGCCTATGTCTTTTATCTCGTCGAGTGCATGGCGGAGGCAGGACGCAAAGCGGGTCTGCCGGCGGACCTCGCCATGCGGCTCGCACGGGAAACTGTCGCGGGGGCTGGTGAACTGCTTCATCAGTCCCCCGACGACGCCGCCCGCCTGCGCCAGAACGTTACCTCGCCCGGCGGCACCACCGCTGCGGCGCTCGCCGTTCTCATGGCCGAAGATGGCATGCAGCCGCTCTTCGACAAGGCGATCGCCGCCGCGCGCACGCGGGCCGAGGAATTGGCGGGCTGATTTTTCGGGCGCCCGTTTTCGAGTTTTCCCCTCAGCCGACCCTTTTCCCTGCAAGCGGGGAGAGGGGACGTGGCCCACGAACCGGTCATTGTTTGAGGAAAACGGGGCGGCATCTCCCCTTCGCCCCCTGCTTGCGGGGAAAAGGTAACCGGCAGGCCGGGTGAGGGGCCGGAACAGACCAAGGATTTTCCATGACCGACACCATTACCTATGCCGATTTCGAACGGGTCGACATTCGCGCCGGCACCATCATCGAAGCGCTGCCGTTCCCGGAAGCACGCAAGCCCGCCTACAAGCTGACGATCGATTTCGGCCCCGAGATCGGCATCAAGAAGTCGTCGGCGCAGATCACCGTGCACTACACGCTGGAAGATCTCGTCGGCCGTCAGGTGCTCGCCGTCGTCAACTTCCCGCCGCGCCAGATCGGCCCGGTGCGCTCGGAAGTGCTGACACTCGGCTTCGAGGACGAGGCGGGCGCCATCGTGCTTGCCGGCGTCGAGCGGCCGGTGCCGAACGGCAAGAAGATGTGCTGATTCACGGCCTTCGGAGACCGGGCGTAGGACAGCCGGTGACGCTGAACAGAAAGCCTCCGGCCTAGTGGATATCCCGCGACAGGGGCGGCCCCAGCCGGAACTCCGAGAACTCCGCCTCGAAACCCCCACGCTGGGGCGAGCAGGCCATCAGGCCGACCAAAAGGTCCGGAAGCTCCGGCGGAAAATAGGCGAGGCGTGCCATGCGCCATTCGGACATGGCATCCGTCCGGTACTGGACGAAGAGCGCATCGCCGTTGCGTGTCACACGCACGGATATCGCCTCGAAATCGCGGTCGATGCGGAAGGCGGACCAGTCGGAATGGCCGCGCGTCACCACCACGCTGAAGTGTTTCGCACCGTCGGTGAATTCGATGCCGCATTTCATCCAGGTCGTTTCGTCGTGACGGACCATCAGGCCGGCCTGGTCGTAGAGCGTTTCATAGCGGCCGGAAAAGGTCGTCTCCAGCGTGAAGTCGCCAGCCCGGGGGCGGTGCAGGAAATGGCCGCTGTCCGGCTGGAAGCCGTAATAGGTGCGCTGCCAGAAATCGCTTCTAAGGCCGGTGCGGACATGGAGGCGGCCGTCGCGGATCGCGCTTTCCGCCGGTGGGTTGAGCCAGGTCAGGCCGTCGAAGGAAGATGTGCTCATCGGTTCCGCCTGACCACTATGCGGGAATACGGATCGTTGCGCGCAGGCCGCCCATCGGGCTATCCGACAGGGTGACGTTGCCGCCGTGGCTGCGGGCGATGTCGCGGGCGATGGCAAGGCCGAGACCGGTGCCCGACGCGTCGAGATTGCGCGCCTCGTCGAGCCTGAAGAATGGCTTGAAGACGTCGTCACGCGAGCGTTCGGGAATGCCCGGGCCGTCGTCGTCGACGGTGATGGTCAGCCATTTGGAGCGGTGCCGCGCCTCGACATGCACCGTCTTGGCGTAGCGCATGGAGTTGGAGACGAGGTTGCCCACGAGGCGGCTGAAGGCGTTCGGGCGCACCATGACCTCGTCCTCGCCGTCGATCTCGCTGGAGAAGGTGCGCTCGTGCAGCTCCGCCTCCATGGCGAACTTGTCGAAGAGGGTGGAAAGCCGCAGCTCGCCGACGTCTTCCTCGACATCGCCACGCGCGAAGGAAAGGTATCCTTCGAGCATGGTCTGCATGTCCGCGACGTCCTTGTTGAGGCCCTGCAGGTCGGGATTGTCGCCGGCGAGCGCCAGTTGCAGCTTGAAGCGCGTGAGGATCGTGCGCAGGTCGTGGCTGACACCGGTCAGCATGGCCGTTCGCTGTTCCATCTGCCGTTCGATGCGCTCGCGCATGAGGATGAAGGCAAGGCCGGCACGGCGTACCTCGTCCGCCCCGCGTGGGGCGAAGTCCTCTGGCATCTTCTGGCCCTTGCCGAAACTCTCCGCCGCCTGCGCCAGCGCCAGGATCGGCCGGATCTGACCGCGCAGGAAGAGGATGGAGATGGTGATCAGCACCAGCGAGGTGCCGACCATCCAGAGCAGGAAGATATGCGTGTTCGAGGCATAGGCCTGATTGCGCCGCGCATAGACGCGCAGGATCTTGTTGTCGAGCAGGATGCGGATTTCGACGAGATTGCTTTCGCCGACCGTGTCGATCCAGAACGGGCGGCGGATCTGCCGCACGATCTCCTCGCTCAGGATCTCGTCGAGAATATTGAAGAACGGCTTGGTGCGCGGGGCGGGCAGTTCCGTGCCCGGCTCGATGGCGATGTTGAGCTCCAGCCGCTCGCGCGCGATACGCGTGATCTCGGAGTAGTTGGAATCCTGCGGGTAGGTGTCGATGAGATCGATGATGGCGGCGATGTCACGGGTGACGGCAGTGGAGAGGCGCTGCGTGACGAGCTGCCAGTGGCGCTCCATGAAGACGAAGGCGACGACCGACTGGAGCAGCACCATGGGGATGATGATGATCAGCAGCGAGCGGGCATAAAGGCCCGTCGGCATCTGGCGGCGCAGCCAGCGGGCAAGGCGCTTCCAGCCGGCGGCCGGTGCGCGCTCGATATCCCGTTTGAAGGTCTCGAAGGTGGTCATCGGACCGGATTTTCCAAGATGGGGCGGCTGCGATTGTGTGAGTCGCGCCAAGAGCTTGCCGCAAGATGTTCATGCGGATGCGTACGGAAAACCGCGTTAAACCTTTGCTTGAATTGCACTGTGCGGCGCACGATCAGCCTTGCTCCACGCTCAGTCGGTAACCGATGCCGCGCACGGTCTGCAGCCACACCGGGTTGGACGGATCGTCCTCGATCTTACGCCTCAAGCGATTGATCTGCACGTCGATTGTGCGTTCACCCACTTCTGTTTCTTCGCCGATCAGTTCGTGGCGTGGAATGGTTTCGCCCGCGCGCAGCGAGAAGAGCAGCATGATCTCCTGTTCGCGATCCGTAAGCCGGATGGCGTCGCTGCCGCGTTTGAGTTCCTTGCGCACGATGGAGAAGGTGTAGGGACCGAACATGACCTGCTCGATCTTCGGCGTCGCCGGCGCGGCGTTGCGTTTCAGGATGTTGTTGATGCGCAGCACCAGCTCGCGCGGCTCGAAGGGTTTCGAAAGATAGTCGTCGGCGCCGGCCTCCAGGCCCTCGATGCGGGCCTTCGATTCGGCAAGCGCCGTCAGCATGAGGATCGGCACCGGGCGGATTTCCCGCAGGCTCTTCGTCAGCGACAGGCCGCTTTCACCGGGCATCATCACGTCCATGATGATGAGGTCGAAATCGAGGCCGCGCAGCTTGCGCCGCGCCTCGTCGGCATCTGCAGCGACGGTGACACGAAAGCCCTCGCCCATCAGGTAGCGATTGAGGAGATCGCGGATGCGCGTGTCGTCGTCGACGACGAGGAGATGGGACGCGTCGTCGGAGGGCGTGCCGGCAGCGGTCATCGTCTGTCCTCCCTTTTCTGCTTGTCAGCCGTTCATTCGCTCTTGGCGTTCTGCATGCCGGTGAGGAACTGGATCACCACCCGGCGCTCGTCCGCGCTCATCGCCTCAAATGCACGGGCGATGCGGCGGGATTGCGGCTCGGCGAGCGCCAGCGCCAGTTCCCGTCCTGTCCGCGTCGGATAAAGCTTCCGCTGGCGGCGGTCTTCGGGGCCGGCAACCTGCTGGATATAGCCGGAATCGATGAGCTGCTTCAAGACGCGCGCCAGGCTCTGCTTGGTGATCTTCAGCGTATCGAGCAGGTCGGCGACCGTCATGCCCGGCTCGCGGTTGACGAAGTGCACGACCCGGTGATGGGCACGGCCGAAGCCGCTCTTTTCCAGGATCGCGTCGGGATCGGAAATGAAGTCGCGATAGGCGAAGAAGAAGCCTTCGATGATCTCGAAATCGATGCGATCGTCGCCTGTCATGGCGTCGTGGTGCAGCTCGCTCACGCCGTTCTTGTCCGGCATCTGTCGCGCCACGTTGTCATTTCCTTTCATGCCTTGCCGTCCCCGCGTAATTTATAGCAAAATATGTCAGCTTTGTTGACATATTTTGCCGCCCTTGTTAGGGTCCCGCCTATATTGCGGTTCCCGGACGCCGAAGAAATCCGGTGTTTTTCCGATCCCCAATCCGGATTACGCTCATGATCAGGTAATCCGGGCCTGTTTCTGGTTAGACCGTTACAGGCAAAACAATCAACTTGAAAGAATGGCGCGGATGCGCCGGAGGATGAGACGATGGCAGTTCCTTTCGATCAGCTGGATGGGCAAATCTGGTTCAACGGCGAGTTCGTCGACTGGAAGGACGCGAAAATCCACGTGCTGACCCACGGCCTGCACTATGCCAGCGCCGTGTTCGAAGGCGAGCGCGCCTATGGCGGGCGCATCTTCAAGCTCACCGAGCACAACCAGCGCCTGCATACGTCCGCCGAAATCCTCGGCTTCAAGATTCCCTATTCCGTGGAAGAGCTGGATGCGGCGACGATCGAGCTCCTGAGGCGCCAGGGCTTTTCCGAAGCCTATGCGCGGCCGATCGCCTGGCGCGGTTCGGAGATGATGGGCGTTTCGGCGCAGAACAACCGCATCAACGTTGCCATCGCCATCTGGCAGTGGGGCAGCTATTTCAATCCGGCCGAAAAGCTGAAGGGCATCCGCCTCGACATCGCCGAGTACCGCCGCCCCGACCCGAAGACCGCGCCCTCGAAATCGAAGGCCGCCGGCCTCTACATGATCTGCACGATCTCCAAGCACGCCGCCGAAGCCAAGGGCTATGCGGATGCGATGATGCTCGACTATCGCGGCCAGGTGGCGGAAGCCACGGGTGCAAATATCTTCTTCGTCAAGGACGGCGTCATTCACACTCCGGTGCCGGATTGCTTCCTCGACGGCATCACGCGTCGCACGGTCATCGAGCTTGCCAAGCGCCGCGGCTACCAGGTCATCGAGCGGGCGATCCTGCCGGAAGAGCTGTCGGACTTTTCCGAATGCTTCCTGACGGGCTCTGCGGCGGAAGTGACGCCGGTCTCGGAAATCGGCCCCTACCGCTTCACGCCGGGCACGATCTGCGAAACGCTGATGAACGACTACATGAAGGAAGTGTATCCCGTCGCCGCTGCGGCGGAGTAAGCGGCACGCTCGTACCGCTCCGCCATGAGCCATCCCCGGGTTAAACGCGAGGATGACGATGGTGGCTTCGGGTAAATCGGGATGAAGAACCGGGCGGCCCTTTCGGGCCGCCTTTCTTCGTTTCAGGCTGGCTTCTTGCCGAGCACCGCACCGACGATCGCCGTCAGCACGCCGCCGCCGACAAGGCCGCCGATGCCGTTGGCAACGAGGCCCGAGAGGCCGGCTTCACCGCCCAGCATCTGCAGGAGAAAGCCGCCACCGACACCGCCGATGGCGCCGACGATGGTGCGGACGATCGCGCTCACGGCCGCCTGTTTCAGGGCGGCGCCGGCCACGTTGCCGCCAACGGCCCCGGCGATGAGCTGCGTGATGATGGGCATCAATGCTTCCATGACTTCCCCTCCGAAAGGTCCGCCCGGAATAGAGAGTGATCCGCGCCGGACACTTGCCTCGCTACCGGGGCGCGGCCTGGAGCCCGCGCGCCCGTTGCCGAAAGACTCGACACCTGCAACGTGCGGATAAAATTGGGATAAGTCAATTTGTCCGTGTGCGCCCTGCACCGGAGTTTTGAAATGTAAAGAGGCGGCCGCTGGGCGGCCGCCTCTTCCTTCCCCGCAGTGGCTTGGTTGCCGCGGTTGTTATTCTGCTGCGATGACGCCCCGGCGGATCTGATCTTCCTCGATCGATTCGAAGAGCGCCCGGAAATTGCCCTCGCCAAAGCCTTCGTCGCCTTTGCGCTGGATGAATTCGAAGAAGATCGGGCCGATCACGGTCTTCGAGAAGATCTGGAGCAGGATCTTCGTCATGCCGCCATCGACGACACCCTCGCCGTCGATCAGGATGCCGTGCGTCTTCATACGCTCGACCGGCTCTTCATGGCCCACGACGCGCACATAGGAGCGGTCGTAATAATTGTCCGGCGGACCGGGCATGAACTTCACGCCATTGTCGGCGAGCCTGTCGGTGGCGTCGTAGATTCCGTCCGTACCGACGGCGATGTGCTGGATGCCTTCGCCCTTGTACTTCTTCAGGTACTCGACGATCTGGCTCGTCTCGTCCTTCGATTCGTTCAGGGGAATGCGGATCTTGCCGCAGGGCGAGGTGATGGCGCGCGACACGAGGCCGGTAATGCGGCCGTCAATGTCGAAGAAATGGATCTGCTTGAAGCCGAACAGCTCGCGATAGAAGTCCCACCACTTGTCCATGTTGCCGCGATAGACATTGTGGGTGAGGTGATCGAGATAGTAGAAGCCGACGCCCTGCGGTTTGGGGTCGCGTTCGCCGGTCCAGTCGAATTCCGCGTCATAGGCCGAGCCCTTGGCGCCGTATTTTTCGACGAAATAGAGCAGTGAGCCGCCGATTCCGACGATGGCGGGCACGTCGAGTGCCTTGTCGTTCCCTTCATAGGGCGTCGCGCCCTTGGAGACGGCATGGGCGAAGGCGTGTTTCGCATCGACCACGCGCCAGGCCATGGAGGCGGCGCAGGGCCCGTGCAAGCCGGCGAATGTCATGGCATGCGAGCCGGGCTCGGCATTGATCACATAGTTGATGTCGCCCTGGCGCCAGACGGAGATCGCCTTCGTGCGGTGGGTCGCGACCTTGCTGTATCCCATGCGGGCAAACAGCTCTTCCAGCTTTTCCGGTTCGGGATGGGCGAATTCGACGAACTCGAACCCGTCGGTCCCGGCCGGGTTATCGGCGGTGATCAGCGCCGGCGGCGCGTCATGCGGGAAAGGGCCCATCCGTCGTCCTCCTCGATGGTTATGACGGGAAGTATGACGCGTACTCCATGCAATGTGTGTGCATAGTGCTTGCGTTTTGATAATTCTCCGCGATATTCGTGCGTAAAATACAGGTTTGGAGGGCAATCCGTGCAACTGGACGAATTCGACCGTAAACTGCTCGCGCATCTGCAGCAGGACGCGCGCCTGACCAACAACGAACTGTCCGAGCGCATCCATCTTTCCCCCTCGCAATGTTCCCGCCGGCGTATCCGGCTGGAGGAGGAGGGCATCATCCGCGCCTATCGGGCGGAACTCGACCGGGAAAAGCTCGATCTCGGCATCGTCATCGTCGTTACGGTGACGCTTTCGACGCACAATCGCGACAATGCCGTACGGTTCGCACGGCTGATTTCCAATCTGCCGGAGGTGTTGGAGGCTTTCTCGCTGACGGGGGAGATGGACTACATCATCAAGGTCGTCGTGCCGAACCTCAAGGCGCTGTCGGCCTTCGTCAACGATGTGCTGCTGCCGCACGAATCCGTTTCGCATGTGAAGACGGCCATCGTGCTCGATACGCTGAAGGAGACGATGGCCCTGCCGCTCTGAGCGATGTTGCGGACGGGCAACAGCCGTTCGCCTTGCCCTGTTCCCGCAGGAACAGGTTCGACTCTGCCGCCGTTGTAGAAACCGATCACAACGGATGAGACAGAGCCGAACGCGGCCGACAGCCAGGAAACAGGACCATGCAGACGAACACCCAGAAGCAGGAAAACCCGGTTGCGAGCCGCCTTCGCCCGGTCGTTTATCTCTATACCGCCGTCAACATCGCCGTCGTGGCGCTGCTCTTCTCCACCGTCTCGCCCACGCTGGCCACCGGCCCGGCACAGGAGATCGCCAGCCTGCGCTGAGCCGGCATTGGGTTCTTGGCGCCTGTTGCCCGATCCGGGAGTCTCTTGAAGGGCTTATGCGAAAAACCTGATGTCTTGCAGCGTCCTTTGCGTGCGGCGCGGTAATGGCTATATCAGGCGCAACGCGGCACTTTGAGCGAGGACCCCATGGGCATGCTTCAGGCGGGCATCATTCCCGTCACCCCCTTCCAGCAGAACTGCACCATTCTCTTCGACAGCGAGACGAAGGAGGGCGTCGTCGTCGATCCCGGCGGCGATGTCGAGGTGATCCTCAAGACCCTGGAGGAGAATGGCATCACGGTGAAGGCGATCTGGCTGACGCATGGCCATATCGATCATGCCGGCGGCGCCAAGGAGCTGAAGGAGGCGCTCGGCATCGACATCATCGGCCCGCACAAGGACGACCTGTCGCTGTTGCAGCGGCTGGAAGCGCAGGCCTCGATGTTCGGCGTGCCGATGAAGGTGAGCAATGTGCTGCCCGACCGCTGGCTAGAGGATGGCGATACGGTATCCTTCGGCGACCACACCTTCGAAGTCTACCACACGCCCGGCCATGCGCCGGGGCACGTCATCTATTTCCACCGCGGTCAGGGCTTCGCCCATCTCGGCGACGTGCTCTTCCAGGGATCGATCGGCCGAACGGACCTGCCGGGCGGCAACCATCAGCAGCTCTTGGATTCCATCCGCGACAAGGTATTCCCGCTCGGCGACGAGGTCGGCTTCCTCTGCGGCCATGGGCCGGGCGGCAAGATCGGCGAGGAGCGGCGCACGAACCCGTTCCTGCGCGGCCTGTAAACGCAAAAGAGGCGGGCGCTGCCTGGCGCCCGCCTCTCGATGTCGGCCCGGTCCGGTTTCAGCCGGCGGTGCAGAAGTGTTCACGGCCATCATAGCCGACGAAGGTGCCGCTGTTCGGGTTGAACGAGCGGTAGCGCCGTGCGCAGTAGTCGTACCAGGACTGGGTCCAGGGCTCGTAGCTCGGCATGACGACCGGCTGGCGGTAGATCACGCGCGGCTCGGGTTCCGGATAGTAGTCCGGCTCCACATAGACGCGGCGCTCTTCGTAGCGCGGCTGGTTGGCGATGGCGCCGCCGATGATGAGGCCGGTGGCAAGACCCAGCGCGCCGCCAACGACGGCATCGCGGCCATTGTCGCGGTCGCGGTTGTGGCGACGCGGCTTGCGGTACTCGTAGGTATCGCCTTCGCGCCAGTAGCCATCGCGGTTGCGGTCACGCGCTTCAACGACGCCGGCCGTTGCGGTGAGGGTCGTCGCGGCGACGGCTGCGGACAACACAAGGGTCTTGAGGAACTTGTTCATGACGTCTTTCCCTAGGCTCCGGCCCAGCGCCGGCTGATGGCGAGGAAACTAGAGGAAAGAGGCTGAACCGTGGCTGAACAAAAAAACCCGGCATCTCTGCCGGGCTTCAACTGAAAATCCTGAAAGGCGCCGGTTCAGCCGGCGATCTGCAGGTTGACCGCCTTCGGGCCTTTGCCGCGGCGATCGGGTTCCGTGTCGAAGCTTACCTTCTGGTTTTCGGAAAGGCCGTTCAGGCCGGAAGCCTGCACAGCGGAAATGTGTACGAAGATATCCGCACCACCGTTGTCGGGCTTGATAAAGCCAAAGCCCTTCTCGGTGTTGAAGAATTTTACGATGCCAGTCTCGGCCATACGTCAGGTCCTTTTCTCTCTGCCCGTATATTGGCGGCGGGCAGCACATCAGTTTTGCCCCGAGGGGCGTTAGGCAGGCAGTTCTCGAGGTTGAGGAAAGGGTCCTGTTTTCACCGCAGCCAGCCAGCCAGCTAGTCTCGTGGACTGTCCGGATCTTGGCTGCCCGGAATTATTTCGCGTCTCCGGCGCGCTTTTATTCAAGGTCTTCCCGTGTTCGCAAATTGCCCGAACGGCGCAAGAGTGATGCGTTTGCGTTAAATTGGCAAGCAAAAGTTTTAGCGCGTGTTTGACGCGCCTCACTTTGGTCAAATTCCGGGCGATTGCCGAAAAAACCCGCAGGTTTTACGGGGCTTTGCAGTCTTCGTGCGATCTATATTGCGCTGCCGAAGGAAGGGGCTGTAGACGGAAGACAATCATACTTTGTTGTGCGGCGGCACGCCGGCCGGGTGGTATCAATCCGTCGTGGTCGAGCGGGAAACGCGCAGCAGCGCGCCGTTCGGATCGTCCGTCAAGAGCAGCAACGCACCGTCTGGTGCAACGATGACATCGCGGATACGGCCGAATTCGCCGTCGAACATCCGCTCCTCCGAAACGACGGCGCCGCTTTCGTCGCGCTCCAGTCGGCTGACGAGCTGATATTTGAGAGCGGCGACGATCAGGTTGCCCTCCCATTCCGGGAACATGGCGCCGTGATAGACGGCGATGGCGCCGGGTGCGATGGACGGGTCCCAATAATAGAGTGGCTGTTCATAGCCTTTCGCCGCCGAGCCGAGGTCGAATTCCGCGCCGGAATAATGGCGGCCGAAGGAGACGAGGGGCCAGCCGTAGTTGCGGCCGGGCTGCGGCACATTGATCTCGTCGCCGCCGCGTGCGCCGTGCTCGACGGTCAGCAGCGTGCCGTCCTTCGGGTCGATGACGAGGCCCTGCGGATTGCGGTGCCCCTTCGACCAGATCTCCGCCAGCCCCTCGGCGCTGCCGAGGAAGGGATTGTCGGCATGCGGGCTGCCGTCCGGGTTGATGTGCAGGATGGCGCCGGCATGGTCGCGCGGATCCTGCGCGCGAGGGCCTTCGCCCCGGTCGCCGATGCCGAAGAACAGGCTGCCGTCCTTGGCGATGGCGATGCGCGAGCCGAAATGCTGGCCGCGCGAGGTGAGACGGTTCATCAGGAAGATGCGGGTCGTGTCCTCCAGCGCCGTGTCGTCCGCGGCAAGCCTTGCCTTGGCCACGGCCGTGCCGGAACCGCCGTCGCCGCGGGCACTGTAGGTCAGGTACAGTATGCGGCTGGTCGCAAAATCGGGGGCGAGTGCAATGTCGAGCAGGCCGCCCTGGCCGGTGGTGGAGACTTCGGGCACGCCGCGAAGGGGCGCGGAGACCTTGCCGCCGCGGATCAGGCGGAGCGTGCCGCCTTTTTCGGAAACGAGATAGGCGCCATCGGGCAGGACCTCGACGGACCACGGCTGGTTCAGCCCCGTCGCCAGCGTCTCGACGAGCAGGGCGGCTTTCTTGCTGGGGATTTCGCGGGTTTCGGCGGATGCGGGAGAGACCAGAAGCGTCGCGGTCAGGAGGAGCATCGCGGCGGCGCCCGCCAATATGCCTTTCAAGGGCCGAATATCCTGTCGCATCGCCGTCTCCTGTCTTCTGCCGTTAACTGGCCCAGAGGCGAGCGGCTTTCAAGAGCGGCGCCGGGGCGGGCGGCTCACTTTTGCGTGGGCTCGATGTGAGACGTCGTCTTTTCGATGCCGGAGGTCTTGATCGTGTCGAGCGCGACGGCGGGTGGCGACATCAGGCTGACGACCATGGCGACGCAGGCGGCGAGCGCCGTCATGGCGATCATGAACATGGCGCGGGATTCGCGTGCCTTCGGCTTCCTGCCGACCTTGTCTTCATCCAGAAACATCGTTTTCCCCTCCTGTCCTTCGCTTGCCTTGGCACCGAAAAAGCTCGCCGAAATCGGCGCGAGAACGACCGAATTGCGGCAAGGCCCGACATTTATTGTGGCGAAAAGAAGGCGGGGTAAAAAGCTGGATTTCCAGTGCGTTCGACCGAATAGACGGCGCGCCTGCGCCGTCTTACATGCCTCTGCGGCCGAACTGGCGGACCGGTCGCGCGGCTCGGTTTTCCAAGGGCGCGAAACCTGTTGCCGCAAGCGTTGCGGCAGGTGACTGTGCCGGCTCGTCGTCGCCTTCCGGGAAGGTGATGTTGAAGCTCGTGGGAGCCGTCTCCGGCCGGGCAAGCAGGTAGCCCTGCATCAGCGGCCCGCCCATGTCGCGGCACAGCGCGATCATTTCCGGTTCCTCGATGCCGCCGACAATGGCGCGTATACCTTTCGCTGCGAACTGGCCGACGACGACGCGCAACAAAGCGAGCCCGGCGGAGTTTTCCACGAAGCTGCGCAGCCAGGCGGTATCGAAGGTCACGAATTGCGGCTTCAGTCGTTCCAGGCGCTCAAGGTCGTGGTCCTCGCCGGTGTAGTTGTCGATGGCGATGGCAAAGCCGCTGTCATGCAGGCGTGCGGCGAAGGAAACCAGCGTGTCGAGATCGTCCCGCGGGTGCTCGCGGATCTCGCAGGCGATGCGCGCCGGCGGCAGGCCTGCCTCGTGCGCGGCAAGGCGCAGCCATTCCACTTCCTGGCGGATGGCCTGAGGCGTGGTGTAGAGCCCGGCCTGGAAATTGATGATGAGCGCGGCCTCGCGCCGGCCGAGCGCACCGGTATTGAGGATGTGCAGGCTGCGGCAAAGGCCGTCCACCGCCATGCGTTCGTCTTCCGGAACGCGTTCGAAGAATTCTGCCGGGGAGCAGGGCATGTCGCCCGCGCTGGCGCGGATCAATCCCTTGAATGCGGCGATCTGCGGTCGGCCGTCCGCGCGCTCGGAAAAGATCGGTTGAAGGGCGGATTGCAGGAAGAAGGGGCCGTAGGCTGCGCCGAAGGCGCCGCCCGGCTGCCGGACGAGATTGGAGAAGATGCTTCTTTCGCTCATGCAGCGCACCATCCGCTGGAACGTCCCGACGGCGCGATTATAGAGGGCACCCGTTAATGCCGGTTTAATCCTTCGCGTAAAAATCTTGGATGTTGCAGCTGACCTCAACCAATTGGTGTGGCTCGTTTTTGCAAGGGCGGCGATCCATTCCGTTCGCTGATGGGGCTCATGAATTTTTTCGGTAGAGCCTGCATTTCCCGCTTTTTTCGTCCTTCGCGCTTGCAAGACCCGCCCACATTCGACATAGACCTAACCGCTATGGAGCCCGGCGCTCCGGGTCCATGGCGTCAAGCCGTCTTTGAACCCGATGAGGACATCTCCATCATGGCCTTTCTTGCCGACGCCCTTTCCCGTGTGAAGCCTTCCGCCACCATCGCCGTTTCCCAGAAAGCGCGTGAACTGAAAGCGAAAGGCCGTGACGTCATCGGGCTTGGTGCTGGCGAACCGGATTTCGACACGCCTGACAATATCAAGAAAGCCGCCATCGACGCGATCAACCGCGGCGAGACGAAGTACACGCCCGTTGCCGGTATCCCGGAACTGCGCGAAGCGATCGTCAAGAAATTCAAGCGTGAGAACGGCCTCGACTACACCGCCGCGCAGACGATCGTCGGCACGGGCGGAAAGCAGATTCTTTTCAACGCCTTCATGGCGACGATGAATCCGGGCGATGAAGTCGTTATCCCGACACCTTACTGGGTGTCCTATCCGGAAATGGTGTCGCTGTGCGGCGGCACGCCGGTCTTCGTCGCGACGACGCAGGAAAACAAGTTCAAGCTGAAGGCGGAAGACCTGGAGAAGGCGATCACGCCGAAGACCAAGTGGTTCATCTTCAACTCCCCGTCCAACCCGTCGGGCGCCGCCTACAGCCATGACGAGCTGAAGGCGCTGACGGACGTCCTGATGCGCCACCCGCATGTCTGGGTGCTGACGGACGACATGTACGAGCACCTGACCTATGGCGACTTCAAGTTCGCGACCCCGGTCGAGGTCGAGCCCGGCCTTTACGATCGTACGCTGACGATGAACGGCGTTTCCAAGGCCTATGCGATGACCGGCTGGCGTATCGGCTATGCGGCCGGCCCGCTCGCCCTCATCAAGGCGATGGACATGATCCAGGGCCAGCAGACCTCGGGCGCCTGCTCGGTCGCCCAGTGGGCCGCCGTCGAGGCGCTGAACGGCACGCAGGACTTCATTCCGGAAAACAAGAAGATCTTCGAAGGTCGCCGCGACCTCGTTGTTTCCATGCTCAATCAGGCCAAGGGCATCGAGTGCCCGTCGCCGGAAGGCGCTTTCTATGTCTATCCGTCCTGCAAGGGGCTGATCGGCAAGACCGCGCCGTCGGGCAAGGTCATCGAGACGGACGAGGACTTCGTCTCGGAACTGCTGGAATCGGAAGGCGTCGCCGTCGTGCATGGCTCGGCCTTCGGCCTCGGCCCGAATTTCCGCATCTCCTATGCGACGTCCGAGGCCCAGCTTGAGGAAGCCTGCAAGCGCATCCAGCGCTTCTGCGCAGCCTGCAAGTAACAGGCTCTTTGCAATGTGATGCAAAACCCGCCGGCAACGGCGGGTTTTTTGTTGCCGCCCCCATGAAATTTCCACTCTCGGTGCCGATATTGGAAAAAGCAAATCCCGGAGCAGGACCATGAACATGAAGTCATTCGCCGTTGCCGCCCTGGCAGCCCTTGCCGTTGCCGCGCCCGCCATGGCCGCGGACGGTTACAAGAATGGCGACGAGCGTGCGCCGCGCGGCAGCATCGTCGTCAGCGAGCGGGCGCAATACATGTCGTTCTACGATTATTTCTTCAACAATCCGGGCAAGTCCCGCACCCTGCGCTATGATCCCGGCGAGTACTACAAGGGCCTGACCCGCGAATACGACCGGCCGTAACGGGCCTTTCCCGGTTCGGAGGGGCTGCAGCCGGAGGAGCGAGCCAACAGCCCGTGCCGTGAACCGGATTGTTCCGGGAATGTCCTTGCGCCTATCGCATGTAAAAGAAAACGCCCGCGGGGAGGAGACCGCGGGCATTTCTGTCCTCCCTCGGGGAGGAGGCATCGGAGCGCTGGATTGCGCAACGCTCCGATGCAAGGGTGTCACGCGACGTTGTCGAGGGACGGATAGTCCGTGTAGCCCTTGGCGCCGCCGCCGTAGAAGGTGCCCTGGTCCGGGGCATTCAGCGCGGTCTCGTCCTTCAGCCGCTCAACGAGGTCCGGGTTGGCGATGAACAGCTTGCCGAAGGCGACGAGGTCGGCCTTGCCGCTTTCGACGGCATCGATGGCGAGTTCGCGGTTGTAGCCGTTGTTGACCATCCACGCCGCCTTGCCGCCGGCGGCCTTGTAGGCGGCGCGCAGTGCCGCGTAATCGAAGGGCGTGTCGCCCTGTTGGTGGTCACGCGAGCCGCCCGTCGCGCCTTCGATGATATGGATGTAGGCCAGATCATACTTGGCGAGACCTTCGACCACATAGGTGAAGAGCGGCTGCGGGTTAGGGTCGAATGCGTCGTTGGCGGGGGTCACCGGCGAGATGCGGATCGCGGTACGACCGGCGCCGATCTCCTTGGTGATGGTGTCGACGACCTCGAAAAGCAGGCGCGCGCGGTTTTCGATCGAGCCGCCATACTCGTCCGTGCGTGCGTTGCTGCCCGAGCGCAGGAACTGGTCGATCAGGTACCCGTTGGCGGCGTGGATCTCGACGCCGTCAAAGCCCGCATCGATCGCGGCACGGGCGGCGCGGCGGTAGTCCTCGACGATGCCGGGAAGCTCGGCCTTCTCCAGCGCGCGGGGCTCTGAGGTTTCGGCGAAACTCCCGCTGCCGTCGGCATTGATGAGGTAGGTCTTCGACTTGGCACGGATCGCCGAAGGGGCAACCGGCTTGCCGCCGTTCGGCTGGAGCGTGTCATGGGAGATGCGGCCGACATGCCACATCTGCACGACGATCTTGCCGCCCGCCTTGTGCACGCCGTCGGTGACCTGCTTCCAGCCGTCCAGCGCCTCGGCCTTGTAGAGGCCCGGCACGTCGGCGTAGCCCTGGCCCTGGTGGCTGATGGCGGTCGCCTCGGTGATCAGCAGGCCGGCGCTGGCGCGCTGCTCGTAATAGGCGGCGTTCAGCGTGTTCGGCACGGCGCCCGGCGAACGGTTGCGCGTCAGCGGCGCCATGACGATGCGGTTGGCAAGCTGGATGTCACCGATCTTGAGAGGGTCGAAGAGCGAAGTCATGGGTAGTCCTTCTTCTGGCTTGGGGGAGGGCAGATGCTCAAAGCGAGCCGTTGATGTGGTGGAGAAAGGCCGCGATCTTGTCTTCGTCGCGTTTGAAGAACACCCATTGGCCGACCTTGCGCGTCGTCACGAGGCCGGCGCGCTGCAGGGTGGCAAGATGGGCGGAGACGGTGGACTGCGACAGGTCGCAGCGCCTTTCGATCTGGCCGGCGCAGACGCCAAACTCCAGCGGATGCTCCTGGCCGGAAAAATGGGTCTGCGGCTCCTTCAGCCAGGCAAGGATCTCCAGCCGCTTGGGATGCGCGAGAGCCTTGAGGATTTCGTCGGTGTCGAGCGGGGTCATATCTATCGTGGTCCAGCGATGTACATATCGGTTATATTCGATATTGGGTTCGCGAATGTTCGATACAAGAGGCCACGGCAAAAAAAGAGGGCCGCAAGCGAAGCTTGGGCCCTGCAGGTGTGAAGGTATAAAACCTCCAGAGGGGAACAGCCAACGCGCGGCACTGGGAGGAGAAAGACCGCAAGTGCGTTGGCTAACCTGAATATGGGGGAGGGACCGGGGTTCTTCAAGAGAAGCACATCCCAAGTTTTTCACAAGGGTTGAAAATCTGTTTCGTCTGCCCGAAGGCAAGAGAGAAGGCTGCAAGGTCAGGTGGAAAGCGCAGCGCTTTGCGAGCAATAAAAGCCCAAAACGAAACAGATGTTTCCCGGGTGCCGCCGCACGGAATGCCGACGGCGCAGCACGCCTTGCTTGAATATGTGGTGATCGCTTGGCGGGACAGGACGGCAGGCGTGCCGAAATACCGCAAGGTGCCGCGCTGTGCTTGCGGGGCGCCAGCCAAAGGCGCGGGTGATTTCCCATCCCTGGTGCCGAAGCGCGCCTGGAGAAAACTGTCACCCGGCGCCGGGATATCCGGCGCCGGGTGATGGGAAGCCTCAGCCTGCGCTGAACCGGTTCCAGCGATCCGGATGCCGGGCCTTGAAGTCCGAGACGAGATCGATGCAGCCGGGCTCGTTCAGCACGGTGAGTTCGACGTCCTGTGTTGCAAGCCAGTCGCACGCGCCCGGATAGTGGTGTGCTTCACCAACCACGATCCGGGAGACGCCGGCCACGATCGCTGCTCCGGCGCACATCGGGCAGGGCGCCTCGGTGGCAACGAGCGTCGCATTGTCCAGCGGGCCGTCATGGCCGGCGAGAAAGCTCTCCAGGCAGACCATTTCCGCGTGAGCCAGGAACCTGCGGTCCTGGATCTGTCGGTTGTGGCCCCTCGCAACGATCTGTCCGCCGACGACCAGGACCGAACCGAAGGGCATACCGCCGGAAGCGACGCCGTCGCGCGCCTCCGCAAGGGCCGCCTCCATCCACAGTCGATGGGTGGAATGGGGATCGTCGCTCACGCCGTCCGCTCCTTCCGGCCGGAGAAGGCATAGTGGAGAATGCCGCCGGCAAAGGCACCGAAGAACCAGGAGTAGGCGGCCACGCTCGCGAAGAGGGCGAGCTGGGAGATCGAGAGGGCGAAGATGCCGGCGAGCACCAGGGCAAGGATGGCATTCGGATTGAAGCCGTTCCGGTACCAGTACTTGCCGCGTGGATCTTCCGTATAAAGGCTGTCCAGGTCGATCGATTGTTTGCGGATGATGAAATAGTCGCAGATGATGATGCCGAAGATCGGACCGATAAACGCGCCGAGCGTGCCGAGCGTGTACTGCACCATGACCGCGTTGGCGTAGAGCTTCCACGGCATGACCATGACGGAGATGAGCGAGGCGAGAACGCCTGCACGCCGGAAGGTCAGGTATTTCGGGGCAAGGTTCGTCAGGTCCATGGCGGCCGAGACGAAGTTCGCCACGATGTTTGTCGCGATGGTTGCGGTCATGAAGGTGAGGGCGCCAAGCACGATCGCGGTCACGCTGTCGAGCCGGGCGACCAGGTGAACGGGGTCGGTGATGAGCTCGCCGAAAACCTTCAGTGCGCCTGATGTCGTGACGACGGTGACGAGGGCGAAGAGGGCAAAATTGATCGGCAGGCCGAGGAAGTTGGCGCGATTCATCGCCTCGCGCGATTTCATGAAGCGCGAGAAATCGGCAAAATTCAGCGTGGTGCCGGCAAACCAGGCAACCGTCAGGGCGACGGCGGTCAGCCAGGCCGAGAGAGCATCCCCACCGCTCAGGCTCTCCGAGCCGAGATTGAAGTCGATATGTTCCAGTCCGCCTGCCTTCCAGACGACCCAGCCGGCCATGGCGAACATCACGAGGTAGATCGCGGGGCCGGCCCAGTCCGTGAACTTACGGATGGCTTCCCAGCCGTAGTAGAAGACGGCGAGCTGCGAGAACCACATGACGAGGAAGCAGATCCATCCCAGCGTGGTCATTCCGAGAATGGAATCGTTGTTGAGCACGGCGGCACCGGGGGCCAGCCGCAGCGTGACCACGACCAGCGCGGTCGAGGCAACCCAGGTCTGGATGCCGTACCAGCATGTCGCTGTCGATGCCTTGATCATGCTCGGTATGTTGGCGCCGAAGACGCCGAATGCGGGGCGGCAGAATGCTGCAAAGGCGATGCCGTATTTCTGGCCGGCGCGGCCGGCGAGGTTGGTAAAGACGTAGATCAGCAAGATGCCGGTGATGAGCGCCGCGAAAACCTGAAAGCCACCGAGGCCGAGGGTGAAGAGGCTTGCTGCAAATACATACCCTGCCACACTATGGACGTTCGACATCCACATTGCGGATAGATTGTATACGCCCCATGTCTGCTCCTTTATCGGGGCAATGTCTTCATTGAATAGGTTATCGCTGACCGGCAGGGGCGAAGACCCCAAGCGCTGTGTTGAAGATGATGGTGTAGAATCCACGATTGTCTCCTCCGGACTCATTTTACCCTCCGGAATTCTGATTAATCCGGTTGGGATTTGTCGTATATTCGCCAAAGTCTGCCATTTAATCTGGAAATACATGAGGATTTCCAGGGATATACGGAAAAACACCATTGGCGGCGCCAGCTCCTTTGGCGCCGCTTCCATGTCTAGCATTGCTTTCATTGCGGGTGATGGAAAGTTTTCCAACGAAAAGGGAAAACATGATTGCAATAATCGCACACAATCAGAATCCAGATTGCATGCTATTTTTAAGCGCGCAGCCAGCGCAATTACCGGCGCCGGTAGGGGCAGCGAGATTTTGTAATCGTCGGAATGTCGGGAGGGCTCAGGGGCCCTTTGACGGCTTGGGCGGGCCTGCTCTGCTCGATACGATTGCTTCGAGCCGTCGGGTCACTGGCGTCTGTGCATGGAGACGCGTGCGGTCCTGCCCGGAACAGCGGGCCGTCTCTTATCGGAAGGCAAAAAAAGAGGGCCGCAAGATCAACTTGGGCCCTTTATAGTTTTGAAGGTAATAAAACCTCCAGAGGGGAACAGCTGGTGCGGTGGCACTGGGAGGAAAAAGCCACCAAAGTGCATCAGCTGCGTGCGATATGATGGTTTTGTGGGCATACATCAATCATTTAATGTGCATGCCAGCCATGCAGGTGGCGCAGGCCTTGCAAATCCGTTCGCTCAGAAGTTCCAGTTGCGTGCCTTCGCGACGATGAAATCCCTGAAAACCTTGAGCTTTGCGGAGTTCTTCATCTCGCTCGGATAGCAGAAGTAAGTGTCGAAGGACGGGATGTCGGCGCTGACCGGCAACTGGATGAGGCCCGGATCGCGCCCGACAATATAGTCCGGCAGCATCGCGACCCCGATGCCGAGCAGGCAGGCGCGCTTGATCGAGGTCTGGCTGTTGATCTGCAGGATGGACGGGCGGGGATTGTCGGAATCGCGGCCGGCGATCTCCAGCCAGTTGACGTCGAGCAGGTAGCTGGGCGCGGGCTCGCCGAAGGTGATGATCTTGTGGTTGTCGAGATCGTCGATCGACTGCGGTTCGCCATAGCGGTTGATGTAGGAAGGGGCGGCGTAGATGTGCATGTGCACGGTGAAGAGCCGGCGCCGGATGAGGTCGGACTGCTGCGGTTCGCGAAGGCGGATGGCGCAGTCGGCATGGCGCATGTTCACGTCCAGCTCCTCATTGTCGAGGATGAGCTGCACCTGCATGTCGGGATAGAGCGCGAGGAATTCCTGCACCTTGTCGGTCAGCCATCCCTGGCCGAGGCCGACCGTGGTGGTGATGCGCAGCTTGCCGCTTGGCTTTTCCGTGTTTTCCGTCAGCTGTACGCGCACGCTTTCGAGCTTCATCAGCACGTCGTGCGCGGTGCGATAGAGGATCTCGCCCTGCTCGGTGAGGATAAGGCCGCGAGCGTGGCGGTGGAAGAGCTTGATGCCGACATCCTGCTCCAGCGCGCTCACCTGACGGCTGATGGCCGATTGAGAAAGGTGCAGCTTGTCTGCGGCGTGCGTAAACGAGCCGGCCTCGGCTGCGGCGTGGAAAATCCGCAGCTTGTCCCAATCGAGTGGCATTCTATCCCCCATATGTCTTTGTGGCGGGGAGCGCGTGCTTCCCGCCCGGTCGCTGATTCAACTGTTCCCACGCGGGCGGTCGGGCTATCCCGCCGCCCTTTGTTGGCGGCTTCTACTCGGCCGCAATTGCGACAGGCATATGACCTGCAAGGTATTTTTCGGTTTCGAGGGCTGCCATGCAACCCATGCCGGCAGCCGTAACCGCCTGGCGATAGATGTCGTCGGTGACGTCGCCTGCGGCAAAAACGCCCGGCACGTCCGTCGCCGTGGAATCGGACGCCGTCCACAGATAGCCGTTCGGCTTCTGGCGCAGCTTGCCCTTGAAGAGCTCGACCGCCGGCGCGTGGCCGATCGCCACGAACACGCCGTCCGTCACCATGTCGCGCGTTTCGCCGGTCTTGACGTTGCGCAGCTTCACGCCGTTGACGGAAGCGGGCATCGGCGGCTTCGGATCGGCGCCGAGATATTCGACGACCTCGTGGTCCCAGACGATCTTGACGTTCTCCTTGGCGAACAGCCGCTCCTGGAGAATCTTTTCCGCGCGGAAACTGTCGCGGCGGTGCACGACCGTCACGGTCTTGGCGAGGTTGGAGAGATAGAGTGCTTCCTCCACGGCCGAATTGCCGCCGCCGACCACGATGACGTCCTTGTTGCGATAGAAGAACCCGTCGCAGGTGGCGCAGGCCGAGACGCCGAAACCCATGAACTTGTGTTCGGTATCGATGCCGAGCCACTTGGCCTTGGCGCCCGTCGCGATGATCAGCGCGTCGGCGGTCCATTCGGTGCCGCTGTCGGTGGAGATGCGGAAGGGGCGCACGTCGAGATCGACGTTCGTGACGAGGTCGTTGACGATCTCGGCGCCGACATGCTGGGCCTGCTTGAGCATCTGCTCCATCATCCACGGGCCCTGTACCGGATCGGCATAACCCGGATAGTTTTCCACATCCGTGGTGATCATCAGCTGGCCACCCTGTTCCATGCCGGCGATCAGCACCGGCTCCAGCATGGCGCGGGCGGTATAGATGGCGGCGGTGTAGCCGGCGGGGCCGGAGCCGATGATCAGTACCTTGACGTGGCGGGTGGACATGGTCGTTCCTTCCGGGGTTTTAACCCCAATGCGCCATTCCCCGCGCGAATGGCGCGCTCGGGTCCGGCCGGCGTGTCGTTGTTCGACCTTCATTTATGAAGGGAGCGCCATGAGTTTCAAGAGCATGCGGGGCTTTGCCAACAGACAAGCGAAGGCGCGTGACATATTTGTGCCGTTTGCGGTAACAATGTTGCGCTGATACGGCGATTCGGATCACTTCCGGTCGCCTCCCTGAAAGGTTTCAATAATTCCCATGTTTCGTGCAGAACTCGACGCCATCGACATCCGTATCCTGAAGGAGCTTCAGGCCGATGGCCGGATGACCAATGTGGAGCTTGCCGCCCGTGCCGGCATCTCCGCGCCGCCCTGTCTACGCCGCGTGCGCAAGCTGGAGGAGGCGGGCATCATCGAGGGTTACACCGCGATGCTGAATGCTCCCGCGCTCGGTTATGATCTTGTCGCCTTCTGCATGGTCGGGCTCAAGCACCAGTCGGAGGCGAATCTCAAGGCCTTTGCGGCCGCCACCGGCGAATGGCCGATGGTACGCCAGGCCTGGATGGTCTCCGGCGATAGCGATTTCCTTCTGCACTGCGTTGCCGAAAACCTCACGCGCTTCCAGGACTTCGTCATCGAGGAACTGACCGCCAATGCGCAGGTCGATACCGTGCGCACCATGCTGACGATCCGCCAGGTCAAGAAGGTCGGGTTGGTCGAGCTTTAGACAGTCTCCACCGTTTCAGGATCTCTTCCGCCAGCCCCGATGTCGAATTGACCGGGTTGCCACGGCCGTGGGCGGGCGCCTCCGGAAACCGGCCGATGACGGTTTCCTGCGACAACGCGGCGATCAGGCTGTCGATCTTCGGATGGCCGCCGGACGGGTAGAAGAGTTGTACGGGCACGCCGAGCGCGGCTGCTTCCCCGATCATGTTGGTCGAATCGGCCGTGACGACGATCTCGTCGGCCCAGGCGAGGTAGGAGAGCAGCGGGTTTTTCCCCGTTCCGTCCCAGAGATGCACGCCGGGGCGATTGCCGAGTCCCGCCAAGGCCTTAGCGAGCGGGGCTGGCGTGCGACGCGAAGTGGTTATCATCAGTCCACAGCCGTCTTCCAGTTTTGCATGAAGGCCACCAAGGAAGCGGTTGATATCGGCATCGGTGAAACGATGACGCCGGCCGTTGCCGCCGACGAGCACCGCGATCCGTGGCACGGGCAGGGGGGTGAGGATGTCCGCAAAGGCGGCATGCGCCTCTGCCAGCCGCTCCGGCAGAAGCCTGTTGGGGGCGGTGGTGACCACGAGGACATTGCTGCCGCGTGGCGCGTCGTGCTGCTGCACGATGAGCAGGTCCGCGCCATGCCGCCGGGTCCGGGGATCCTTGAAGAGCACACAGAAGGTCGAAGGAGAAAGCGCCTTCAGCCGGCGCAGATAAGGCACCGCCCGCCGGCCCGTGGCAAGGCAGATATCCGGAAAGGGCGGAGCGAGCGGCGAGCCGGCCTTGGCCGGTGCATCCTTCGGGTCGATCGGTCCCCAGGGCATCAGCCAGGTATAGGCACGCCGCGGTGCCACCCGCCGCAGGAGAGGTTCCGCCTCCATGGCCTCAGCGAGGCCGATCAGCGGCTGTTCGTCGCCGGCCTTGCCGTCCGTCAGGACCCAGACGACGGGAGGGGCGCTCTTCGCCATGTCAGCGCCGCGGCTCCACCGCCATCAGCCGCTCATAGGCGGAATATTCCTTTTCGAGCATCTGCCGGGTGGTGAAGTTGGCAAGCACATGTGCCCGGCCGTTCGCACCCATGGTTTTCAGGCGATCCGGATCGGCAAGCGCCTCGCCCAGCGCGGCGGCAAGCGCTGCGACGTCGCCGGGCGGCACCAGCCAGCCGGTCCTGCCGGCCAGAACCGTCTCCCGGCTGCCGCCGTGATCGGTCGCGATGACGGGTGTGCCCATCGCCTGCGCCTCGATCGCGGCACGGCCGAAGGCCTCCGGGTCGGTCGAAGCCGAAACCGCGAGATCGGCGGCGGCGAGGATGGCGGGAATATCCCGTCGGCTGCCGGTGAAGGTGACGCGGCCGTCAAGGCCGAGGCGTGCCATGTCGCGCTGAAGCTCGGCAACGAGCGCCTCCGAGCCGCCGCCGACGAAGGCGAGGCGAAGGTCGGGACGGTCGAGGCGTGCGGCGGCCTCCAGCAGCACGGCATGGCCCTTCCACCGCGTCACGCGGCCGACCATCACCACCAGCGGGCCAGGCTCCGTGGCGCCGAGTTCACGGCGCAGGGCGCCGCGTGTTTCGGCCGGAATGCGTGCCGGATCGAAGAGATCGGGCTCGACGCCGCGCGGGGCGACGATCACGCGCTCCCGCGGGAAGCCGTAGACAGCGACGATGTGGTCGCGGATGAACTGCGAATTCGCGATGACCAGCGGCACGCGCAACATGGCGCTGTTGTAGAAACGCTTGAGGGCGTTGCCGTGGCTGTAGACACCGTGGAAGGTCGTCAGGAAACGCACCGGCCGCCGTGCCAGGCGGCAGGCGAGAAGACCGACCCAGGCCGGTACGCGGCTGCGGGCATGGATGATGTCGATGCCTTCGGCATCGACCAGCCGCGCGACGGCCCGTGCGGCGGAAACAGCGGAAAAGAGTGATTTCTTTCCGACCGGCAGCGCGACGTGCCGGGCGCCTGCGGCTTCTGCCGCGGCGACGAGCGGGCCGCCCGCGCTGGCGATCCAGTTCGGCAGGCCGAGTTCGCCGAGATGGCCGGCCATCTCCACGGCGCTGCGTTCCACGCCACCGTCGCCAAGCGCGGGAAGGAGCTGGAGGATGCGCGGTCCGGCGGCCGCCGTGCCCTGCTGCGGAGGCGTCAGGAAGTCCCCGATCTTGTGCTGCCAGGTCTGCTCACGGGCGTGCCGACGGGCGCTTTCGCCGAGCCGGAGCCGGAGGTCGCGGTCACCGAGGAGCCTGTCCAGCGTTGCCGTCACGGATGCCGTATCGGCGCCGTCGCACAGAAGGCCTGTCTTGCCGTCGAGCACGGCATCCGCCGCGCCACCCTCGCGGCCGGCAAGGCCGGGGGCGCCGTACCAGGCGGCTTCCAGATAGACGAGGCCGAATCCCTCGACGGAATTGCCCTCGCGGCGCGCCGGCATGGCGAAGACGTCGGCGAGTTCCAGAAGAGCCGCCTTTTCCGTATCCGATACGCGGCCGTGGAAGATGACGGCGCCGGCGATGCCGGCGTCCCTGGCGAGGGCTTCGAGCCGGGCGCGGTCCGCGCCGTCGCCGGCGACGTGCAGGGTCAGGCCGGGATAGGCCGGGTGCAGCGCCGCGACGGCCTCGATGAGCCGGTCCACGCCCTTGCGCGGCTCCAGCCGGCAGAGCGTCACGACCTGCAGTCCGTCGCCATGGGCTGTCCGTAGTGCCGCCAGCCGGTCGGGATCGGCCGGAGTCTGTGCCGGCACGGTGGGGGTGACGGTGCGCAGCCGGCCAGCCGCCACATAGGGCGCGGCAAGGCCGGCGGTGAAGCTGGAATTGGCGATGACGTCCTTCGCCTTGGCCATCGCCGCCTGGATGCGCTGCGCCTTGCGCGGGGTGGGGGCGGCAGGAAATTCCATGCCATGGGCGAGCACGGTGACCGGAACGGTGTCCACACGCAGGTTTTCCACGCTTTTCCAGGTATCGGCGATAATCCGGTCATAGGCGCCGGCGCGCACGAGGCGCGCAGCCTCCCGCGCCTTGCGCCAGCGCCGCAGCGGTTTCCATCCGGAGAATCGGGCAATTCCGTAGGGACGTTCCTTGTCGGAAGCATCGGGCTTGCCGTCGGCCAGCACGGTGACGGCATGGCCGCCCTCCTGCAAGGCAAGCGCCATCGAGCCCATCATATTCTCGATCCCGCCGACGACAGGGGGAAAGCATTGCGTGAGGATGAGAATGTTCATGGGGTGCTGGGGCTCGAAAATGCGGCGCGGTCGCGGAACTCCTATCACCGCCGACCGATATGGTCTATGGAGGCGCCGGCGCGCAATCGGCGCGTTCCAGTGGAGATGATGCGGATGCAGACGATCGTATGCATGAAATGGGGCACGCGCTATCCGGCGGATTACGTCAACCGCCTGTGGTCCATGATCAAGCGCAATACGGTTCGTCAGACGCGGCTCGTCTGCTTCACGGAAGATGCCGAAGGCATCGATCCCGCGGTCTCCGTCTTTCCGCTGCCGCCGATCACCATTCCCGAGCGCGTCGCCTGGAAGCCGTGGCGCAAGATTTCGCTGTGGCAGGCGCCGCTGGCCGACCTTGAGGGCGACGTGCTGTTCGTCGATCTCGACGTGGTCATCACCGGGCCGCTCGACGATTTCTTCGATTATGCGCCCGGCAAATTCTGCATTGCGGAAAACTGGACGCAGCTCGGCCAGGGCATCGGCAACACTTCGGTCTACCGCTGGACGGTCGGCACCAACACGCACGTGTATGACGACTTCATCCGCGACCCCGACGCCAAGGTCAACAAGCACACGATTTCGCAGCGCTACGTTTCCGCCGCCGCCGAAAACATGACCTACTGGCCGGCCGAGTGGTGCGTCAGTTTCAAACACACGCTCTTGCCGCGCTGGCCGCTGAACTTCTTCAAGGACGTGCCGCTTCCCTCAGGCACGCGCATCGTTGCCTTCACCGGCAAGCCCGATCCCGACGAGGCCGTGATCGGGCAATGGCCGGTCTCGGCCTGGTGGAAGAAGGCCTACAAGCATGTCCGGCCGACGCGCTGGATCGACGAGAACTGGCGCTGAGACGCACGACGTTCCCGATTTCTGATGCCGTGCCTTTCTATTGCTTGAGGGTATCGAGGTACCAGCGGTAGGCGCGGGCAATTCCGTCGCGAAGTTCCGTGGCGGGCTTCCAACCCATCGCCGCCAGCTTGGCGCTCGACATCAGCTTGCGCGGCGTCCCATCCGGTTTGGAGGGATCGGTCTCGATCCGCCCCTTGAAGCCGACGACCTCGGCGACGAGCCGCATGAGGTCGAGAATGGCGATGTCCTCGCCAGAACCGACATTAACGTGTTCGTAGTCCTCGTAATTCTTGAGCAGGAAGACCAGCGCATCGGAGCAGTCCTCGCTGAACAGGAACTCGCGGCGCGGCGATCCGGTGCCCCAGATCGTCACATGGTCGAGGCCGGCCAGTTTCGCCTCATGCGCCTTGCGGATCAGCGCCGGCAGCACATGGCTGGTCTTGAGGTCGAAATTGTCGTTCGGGCCGTAGAGGTTGGTGGGCATGGCCGAGATGAAGCGGGCGCCGTGCTGCTTCATATAGGCCTGGCAGAGCTTTATGCCGGCGATCTTGGCGATGGCATACCATTCGTTGGTCGGCTCCAGCGCGCCGGTCAAAAGTGCGCTCTCGGTGATCGGCTGGTCGGCGAATTTCGGATAGATGCAGCTTGAGCCGAGGAAGAGCAGCTTCTCGACCCCGGCCTCGTGCGCCGACTTGATGACGTTCATCTCCATCGCGAGATTGCGCTGGAGGAACTCCACGGGCTCGCGGTCATTGGCAAGGATGCCGCCGACCTTCGCCGCCGCCATCACCACCGCCTGCGGCCGCTCCGCCGCGAAGAAGCGCTCGACATCCGCCTGCCGCTCGAGGTCCACCGTGTCGCGCGGCGCGGTCAGCACCGTGCAGTTCTCCGCCGCCAGCCGCTTGGCGATGGCGCTGCCGACCATGCCGCGATGACCGGCGACGAAGACGCGTTTTCCTGCAAGGTCGTACATTCAGAGATGGCCCTTTTCCGCATAGTTTCTCTGCATGAGCTTCAGGTCTTCCCGCACCATTTCCCGGGCAAGCTCGTGCGCGCCCGTTTCATGACGCCAGCCGAGCACCCGCTCGGCCTTCGAGGGATCGCCGAGCAGGAGATCGACTTCTGTCGGGCGGAAGTAGCGCGGGTCGATGGAGACGAGCTGCTTGCCCGTCGCCGCATCATAACCCTTCTCGTCGACGCCCACGCCCTCCCAGCGGATGGCGATGCCGGCTTCGGCGAAGGACCATTCGGCAAACTGGCGCACGGTGGTCGTCTCGCCAGTCGCCAGCACATAATCGTCGGCCTGTGCCTGCTGCAGCATCAACCACATGCCGCGCACATATTCCTTCGCATGCCCCCAGTCGCGCTTGGCGTCGAGATTGCCGAGGAAGAGCTGGTCCTGCTGGCCGAGCGTGATGGCGGCGACGGCGCGGGTGATCTTGCGTGTCACGAAGGTCTCGCCGCGCAGCGGGCTTTCATGGTTGAAAAGGATGCCGTTCGAGGCATGCATGCCGTAGGCTTCGCGATAGTTGACGACGATCCAGTAGGCGTAGAGCTTTGCCGCGGCATAGGGCGAGCGGGGATAGAAGGGTGTCGTCTCGCTCTGGGGAACCTCCTGCACCTTGCCGTAGAGTTCCGACGTGGACGCCTGGTAGAAGCGCGTCTTCTTCTCGAGGCCGAGGATGCGGATCGCTTCCAGCATGCGCAGCGTGCCGATGGCGTCGGCATTGGCGGTATATTCCGGCGTCTCGAAGCTCACCTGCACATGGCTCTGGGCGGCAAGGTTGTAGATCTCGTCCGGCTGGGTCTGCTGGACGATGCGCACGAGATTCGTCGCGTCCGTCATGTCGCCGTAGTGCAGGAAAAGCTGCGGGTCCGGCTCGTGCGGATCCTCGTAGATGTGCTCGATGCGGCCCGTGTTGAACGAGGAGGACCGCCGCTTGATGCCATGCACGATGTAGCCCTTGTCGAGCAGCAGCTGCGCCAGATAGGCGCCGTCCTGGCCCGTCACACCCGTTATCAAAGCCACCGGTTTCTTGGACACGTCTGTTCTCCAGGATGAATGCGGGTTTTGAAGCAATTCCGGCAAAAGCGTCTAGCGGTTATGCGTCCGGAAATGCTGGAAGATACTCTAGCGTGCCAGCAGCCCGGCAATGCGATTTTTCAGGTGCAGCGCCTCGCGGAAGACGAAATCGCCGGCCGTCAGCAACGGATGACCCTGCCGCGCGGCCCGCTGGCTTTTCAGTACGGCCTTGCCTTCGCCCTTCGGACGGGTGCCGTTCTTCTCCACCACATCGGCGATCAGTGCGACGAGGTTGTGGTCTTCCAGCACACGCCGCCGCGCTTCGTGGATGGCGGGCAGCCGCTTTTCATATTCGTTGTTGTCGATCGCCTCGCGCATGATGCGCCAGGCCTCGTCCGGCTTGCGGATGTCGATGGCGATGAAGCTCTCGGCCGGAAAATAGTCGGCGGCGTTCGGTGCACCGAAATAGAACGGCAGCGACAGGCCCAGAAAGGGGTCTGCCAGCTTTTCCGTGAAATGGTGCGGGGCGAGGTGGTTCTCGATGGCGATGTGGTACTTGTAGGGATCGATCGATTCCGCCTTGTCGTCGACCGGCCTATGGCCGCGGCCGAAGACGTCGAGATCGGGCATGCGGGCGGCCATGGCCTGCGTGAAATCATAACGCAGCCGGTGCAGCGTATGACCCTGCCGCTTGGTCGAGCAGACCGTGCCGATGACCTTGGTCTTTTCCGGAAAATGACCGGCAATCTCGTCGGCGGTCACCAGATGACGGCTGCCTTCGCCATAGAACCAGCGCAGGCCCGCCTGGCTCCAGATGCGGCCGGGATGGCGGAGCGCAAAGGGTTCCTGGCTTGTTACCACATGGCCGAACTGCCGCGTGAAAGCGCGGCCGTAGATCTTGATGCCCGACGGCTCGGTGGTGAAGAGGATGGTGTTTTCGGGTGCGCAGGCGAGATCTTCCACCCGCATCGAGCGACGCTCGTTGCCGGCCGATGGCAAGTTCTCGTAGACCGCCAGCCAGTCGTAGTTGCGCGCCTCGGGATCGAAGGTGAAGACGAGGCCGCGCGATGCGGAGAAACCGGACGGCACCTGCCGGGCGAGGGGACTTATGCCATGGGTCCGGTTGACCCGGTCCATGACCTTGACCACCGTCGGGCCGGTGCCGTTCTTGCCTGTGGAAAGCATGGGGCTCCCTTGTCCATCACCCCCAAGTGACGGCGAGGATCTCGTAGGCCTTGGAGCCACCCGGCGCGTTCACCTCGATCGAATCGCCGACTTCCTTGCCGATCAGCGCACGGGCGATCGGCGAGGAGATGGAGATGCGGCCCTGCTTCACGTCGGCTTCCTGGTCGCCGACGATCTGGTAGACCTTCTCTTCCTCGGTGTCCTCGTCGACAAGCTTCACCTTGGCGCCGAACTTGATCTTGGAGCCGGACATCTTGGAGAGGTCGATCACCTCGGCGCGCGCGACGAAGTCTTCGAGCTCCGTGATGCGGCCTTCATTGTGGCTCTGGGCTTCCTTGGCAGCGTGGTACTCGGCATTTTCCGACAGGTCGCCATGGGCGCGTGCCTCGGCAATCGCCTCGATGATTCGCGGACGCTCTTCCTGCTGACGCCAGCGCAGTTCTTCCTGCAGCTTGACGAAACCGCCCTGAGTCATCGGTACCTTTTCAACCATTTTATCTTGTCCTTCAGCCCGCGCCGCCCAAGCTATCGCCTGCGCGAACGCAAAAAGAAAACGGTCTCCAGAGAAGATTCTCCGGAACCGTCGAAAGCAATTGAACGACCCTTATAACAGATTGAGTCGTCCGAAAGCCAGTTTTTTCGCCGCCGGCCGGCCTCCGCCCACAATTGGTCGAGCAAACATCCGTTGCAGGTGTGTCGTCGATCTCTCGGATGACGTGTGGGCCCGAGGTAGGGAGGACAGGCGGAAAACAAAAGCCGGGCGACGGGCGCCCGGCTTCTGCGATCCTGTGGAGAAAGGGTCTTTCTCAGAAATAGGCCTGAAGCGGCCGCACTTCCAGCTGGCCCTGCTTCAGGGCCTTGATCGCCTTGGCGGCGGCGTCGGCGCCGGCCATGGTGGTGTAGTAGGGCACCTTCTGCATCAGCGCGGCGCGGCGCAGCGACTTCGAATCCGAGATCGCCTTGTTGCTGTCCGTCGTGTTGATGACGAGCTGGACCTGGCGGTTGCGGATGGCGTCTTCGACATGCGGACGGCCTTCCTGCACCTTGTTGACCTTGACCGCCTCGATGCCGTTTTCGCGGAGGAAGCGGGCGGTGCCCGAGGTCGCCATCACCTTGAAGCCGATCTCCGTCAGAAGGCGCACGGTGCCGAGCACGCGCTCCTTGTCGCCGTCCCGCACCGATACGAAGACCGTGCCTTCACGCGGCAGGTCGACGCCGGCGCCGAGCTGCGACTTGGCGAAGGCCAGCGCGAAATCCGTGTCGAGGCCGATGACCTCGCCGGTCGAGCGCATTTCCGGGCCGAGCAGCGTGTCGACGCCCGGGAAGCGGGCGAAGGGGAAGACGGCTTCCTTGACGGCGATGTGCTTCAGGTTGCGCGGGTCGGGCTTCTCGCCATAGGCGGCGATGGCGGCGTCCAGCGTTTCGCCGGCCATGACGCGGGCGGCGATCTTGGCGATCGGCGCGCCGATGGTCTTGGCGACGAAGGGCACGGTGCGCGAGGCACGCGGGTTCACTTCGAGAACGTAGATCGTGCCGTCCTTGATGGCGTATTGCACGTTCATCAGGCCGCCGACATTCAGCGCCTTGGCCAGCGCCTTCGTCTGGCGCTCCAGCTCGTCGACGATCTCGTTGGAGAGCGTGTGCACCGGCAGCGAGCAGGCCGAGTCGCCCGAATGGATGCCGGCTTCCTCGATATGCTCCATGATGCCGGAGACGAAGACGTCCTTGCCGTCGCAGAGCGCGTCCACATCCACTTCCACCGCGTTCGACAGGTAGCTGTCGAAGAGCAGCGGGTTCTTGCCGAGCAGCGTGTTGATCTGGCCGGTCTTGTCGTTCGGATAGCGCTGCTTGATGTCCTCCGGCACCAGTTCCGGCACCGTGTCGAGCAGGTAGGTCTGCAGCATCGATTCCGAATGGATGATCTGCATGGCGCGGCCGCCGAGCACGTAGGACGGGCGCACGACCAGCGGGAAGCCGATCTCGCCGGCGATCAGGCGCGCCTGTTCGACGGAATAGGCGATGCCGTTGTTCGGCTGGGTGAGGTCCAGCTTCTGCAGCAGCTTCTGGAAGCGGTCGCGGTCCTCGGCAAGGTCGATCATGTCAGGCGCGGTGCCGAGGATCGGGATGCCGTTCTTTTCCAGGGCCTCGGCAAGTTTCAGCGGCGTCTGGCCGCCGAATTGCACTATGACGCCGACGACTTCGCCGTTGGTCTGCTCGGCCTTGAGGATCTCGATGACGTCTTCGGCCGTCAGCGGCTCGAAATAGAGGCGATCGGACGTGTCGTAGTCGGTCGAGACGGTTTCCGGGTTGCAGTTGACCATGATCGCTTCATAGCCGGCATCCTTCAGCGCGAAGGCGGCGTGGCAGCAGCAATAGTCGAACTCGATGCCCTGGCCGATGCGGTTCGGGCCGCCGCCGAGGATGACCACCTTCTTGCGATCCGAAATGCCGGCCTCCGAGCGCGTCGCGCCTGCGAACGGCGTCTCGTAGGTCGAATACATGTAGGCGGTGGGCGAGGCGAATTCGGCTGCGCAGGTGTCGATGCGCTTGAAGACCGGGCGCACATTGAGGCCGTTGCGCAGTTCCGCGACTTCCTTCGGGCGCTTGCCGGAGAGCGTGGCGAGGCGCGCGTCGGAGAAGCCCATGGCTTTGAGCATGCGCAGGTTCTCGGCGTCCTCAGGCAGGCCGTGCTCGCGGATGCGGGTCTCCATGTCGACGATGGCCTTGAACTGTTCGAGGAACCACGGGTCGATCTTCGAGCCTTCGTGCACCTCTTCCAGCGTCAGACCGAGACGCAGCGCCTGGGCCACCATGCGCAGGCGGTCCGGCGTCGGCGTGGAGATGGCTGCGCGGATGGCGTTCTTGTCGTTGCCGTCGCCAAGGCCGGGGATCTCGATCTCGTCGAGGCCGGTGAGGCCGGTTTCGAGGCCGCGCAGCGCCTTCTGCAGCGATTCGGCGAAGGTGCGGCCGATGGCCATGACTTCACCGACCGACTTCATCGCGGTCGTCAGCGTCGGCTCGGCGCCGGGGAATTTTTCGAAGGCGAAACGCGGGATCTTCGTCACCACGTAATCGATCGACGGCTCGAACGAGGCCGGGGTCGCGCCGCCGGTAATGTCGTTCTCCAGTTCGTCCAGCGTGTAGCCGATGGCGAGCTTTGCGGCGATTTTCGCGATCGGGAAGCCGGTCGCCTTCGATGCCAGGGCGGAAGAGCGCGAGACGCGCGGGTTCATCTCGATGACGACGAGGCGGCCATTGGCCGGGTTGACGGCGAACTGCACGTTCGAGCCGCCGGTCTCCACCCCGATCTCGCGCAGCACCGCGATCGAGGCGTTGCGCATGATCTGGTATTCCTTGTCCGTCAGGGTCAGGGCAGGGGCGACCGTAATCGAATCACCCGTATGCACGCCCATCGGGTCGATGTTCTCGATGGAGCAGATGATGATGCAGTTGTCCGCCTTGTCGCGGACGACCTCCATCTCATATTCCTTCCAGCCGAGAACGGACTCTTCGATCAGCACTTCCGTCGTCGGCGAGGCGTCGAGGCCGGAATTGACGATCTCGAAGAATTCCGAGCGGTTGTAGGCGATGCCGCCGCCGGTGCCGCCGAGCGTGAAGGACGGGCGGATGATGGCGGGCAGGCCGATGACGTCGAGCGCTTGCGCGCCGATCGCCATGGCGTGGCTCATGTAGCGCTGCTTGCGGTCGGTTTCGCCGAGGTTCCACTGGTTTTCCAGCTCGTCCAGCGCCTTGTCGAGGGCGTCGCCGGAAAGCTCGGCTTTCAGCTTGGCGCGCTCGGCCTCGTGAACCTTGCGGTCCTGATCCTTGATCTCGGTGGCGTTGGCGAGCAGCGAGCGCGGGGTTTCGAGGCCGATGCGGGCCATGGCTTCGCGGAAGAGGGCCCGGTCCTCGGCCATGTCGATGGCGGCGGGTTTGGCGCCGATCATCTCCACATTATAGCGGTCGAGCACGCCCATGCGCTTGAGCGAGAGGGCGGTGTTGAGCGCCGTCTGGCCGCCCATCGTCGGCAGAAGCGCGTCCGGACGCTCCTTGGCGATGATCTTGGCGACGACCTCGGGGGTGATCGGCTCGACATAGGTGGCGTCGGCAAGACCCGGGTCGGTCATGATCGTCGCCGGATTGGAGTTGACGAGGATGACGCGGTAGCCTTCCTCCTTCAGCGCCTTGCAGGCCTGGGTGCCGGAATAGTCGAATTCGCAGGCCTGACCGATGACGATCGGCCCCGCGCCGATGATGAGGATCGATTTCAAATCTTGGCGCTTGGGCATCTCTTTATCCGTTCTCTTCGCTTCGGCCGCGTGCGCGAAAAACCGGCATGGCGATGGGTTCACCGGGCCGGGCGCGCAAAAATGGTCTTTCAAGGCTAGAAGCGGCTTATAGGCAAATGCGCGGGCGAGCGGAACCCCGAAAATGGAGCAATCGACAGGAAATATGCTGGCCCGCCGCACGGGCAGCCTCAGGCGCGTGCGGCGTCGATATAGGCCTGGATCGAGCGGCCAACCTCCGCGACCAGCCGCGCGTGCGGCAGCGCCACGACGGGGGGGAGCTTCAGCACGTAGCGGGTGAAGGCGAGGCCGAGGATCTGGGTTGCCACCAGACCGGCGACGGCGGGCGTGTCCGGTCCGGCCATCCGTGCGATGGCGGGAGCGACCTGGGTTGCGAAAATCTCGTGCAGCCGCGCGGCGGCCAGCTCGTTCGATGCGGCCGAGCGCAGAGCGATCGGCAGGGCGGTGGTGCCCCCGTCGCCTTCCCATACGGTGAGGAAGTGTCGGACCAGCGCCTCGCCCACCGCGTTGCGGGGAAGGACGGAGAGATCGGGCAGCCGGAGATCGAGATCGGCCGCGCGGGCAAACAGGGCGTCCTTTCCGCCGAAGTAGCGGATCACCATGGCCGGGTCGATCGCGGCGGCGGCGGCAATGTCGCGTACGGTCGTGCCGTCGTAGCCCTTTTGCGCGAAGAGCAGGCGCGCGGCCTCCAGAATGGCCTCGCGCGTACGGTCGGACTTCGTTTTCTTCACGGGAGAATCGGTCATGGTGTGAAAATGCCAACGCATGTTGACAAATTCAAGCGCCCGACATAAAAGTCAACGTATGTTGATTTTTATGGAGCGCAAATCATGGTGCCGCAGGAAACTGATGTGCTGATTGTCGGGGCAGGGCCGACCGGTCTTGCGCTGGCCGCTACCCTGCAACAGGCAGGCCTGCGGCCTGTCATCATCGACCGTCTTGCCGCCGGTCAGAATACCTCGCGTGCCGCTGTCATCCATGCCCACACGCTGGAGGTTCTGGAGCGGCTCGGTGTCACGGACGCGCTGGAGCGCCGTGGCCTGCAGCTCACCCGCTTCGCCCTGCGCGACCACGACAAGGCGCTGCTGGAACTAGACTTCTCCACATTGCCGTCGCGTTACGCCCAGATCCTGATGATCCCGCAGGACGAGACCGAGGCGATCCTTGCCGACCGGCTGGCGAGCCTCGGCGGCACCGTTCTGCGTGGCATTGCGGCGACGCGTATCGAGCGCGATGCGACCGGGGCGGTGGCTCACGTCGATACGCCAGAGGGGCCGCGGACCATCCGCGCCCGCTATGTCGTCGGCGGCGACGGTATGCACAGCGTCGTGCGCGAAGCTGCGGGCATCGCCTTCGACGGCGAGAGCCACGCCGGTTCCTTCGTGCTTGCCGATGTCCATATGGACTGGCCTCTCAGTGCGGAGGTGACGCTGTTCTTCTCGCCGGAGGGCATGGGCGTGGTCGTGCCGCTGCCGGGACACCGTTATCGCATCGTGGCGCCTGTCGGGGACGCGCCCGAAGCGCCGGATGCGGCTTTCGTGCAGGCGCTGCTCGATGCCCGCGGCCCGCGCAAGGTTCCGGGCCGCGTGCGGGATGTTCTGTGGAGTTCGCGCTTCCGCGTGCACCACCGCGTCGCCGCGCGGTACCGGTCCGGCCCGTTCTTCGTCATGGGCGATGCCGCCCATGTGCACAGCCCGGCCGGCGGGCAGGGCATGAACACGGGGCTTGTCGATGCCGTCGTGCTCGGCCGCCTGCTTGCCGACGTCCTTCTCGGCAAGGCGCCGGAAGCGACGCTCGACCTTTATGAAGAAAAGCGCCGCCCGGCCGCGGTGGAGGTCCTGGAGCTTGCCGGCCGATTGACGCGGATCGCGACCGTGCGCAGCCTCGCCGGCCGTATTCTGCGCAATCTTGTGCTGCGCGTCGTGGGTGCCTCGCCGGTGTTCCGCCGCAAGCTGGTGCTCAACCTCTCCGGCCTCGCCCGCAAGGGGCTCGGGATGGTTCCCCCACGCTGAGTGGCGTGCTGTCCCCACCTGCCCATTCAGTCCGTCGCAAGAAGTCCCGGCAACTCCTTGAGGACGCTGTCCCGTGCGCGTAGGCTCGTGCGCGGTTCCTGCTTCCTTTCGTCCTGTATCAGCCGGGCGAAGACGACGGTGCGGTCGTCGCGGCGGGCCCAGCCGACATACCAGCCCCACGGCCGGGCATAGTCGAGATTGCCGTCGGCCTTGCGGGGATAGGCCATGCCCGTCTTGCCCTGCGCGCGCCAGCCGTCCACAAGGTCGCGCCGCTCCAGGACCTCCATCGCCTGGTCCATGGCATCGGCGGAGACCGGCAGTTCATGGTTCACCAGCTTCTTCAGGAACGCCACCTGCTCGCGCGGCGAGATCTTCAGCGAGGAGGCGATCCAGGCGCGTTCCAGCCCGTTGTCCTTGCCCGGGTCGCCCGTCATGTCGGCATTGCCGTAGCCGAAGGCATCGGCATAGTCGCGCAGTTGCTCGTGGCCGAGGAACTCGGTGATGCGCTGCGAAAACCAGACGATGGAGAATTCCATCCAGCGCTTGGGCGTCGCCGGCTGGCGCCAGGCATCGCCGCCCCAGTCCGGATAACCCTTCATGAAGGGCAGGACCGGCTCGTTCGCATCTTCCAGGAAACCGGAATCGTAACCCATCACGGCGAGCGGTATCTTGAAGGTGGAGGCGGGCGTCACGCGACTCTCGCAGTCCCCTTTTTCCAGGATGACCTCATCATTCATCGCATCGGCGACGATTGTACAAATAATGCGGGCCTCGGCCGGCGCGCCGAAGCCTGCGGCCAGCAGGATACCGGCCGCGAAAAGACGCATGTCCATCACGTTTTCCTCGAATTTTGAAGAGCTTGTGCATTCTGGATAGCAATGTCTTGATGGGCTTGCAAAAGATCAATACTGGTCTTGGCCATTAGGAAAACTAGGGCTTCGCCATGGTTCGGCCATATCTGCCGTTGAACGCCTTCCGCGCCTTCGAGGCTTCTGCCCGCCATCTCTCGTTCACACGGGCCGCGATCGAGCTGAATGTCACGCAGGCCGCCGTCAGCCACCAGGTCAAGAGCCTGGAGGAGCAGCTGAACGTCGTGCTCTTCAAGCGCCTTCCGCGCGGGCTGATGATCACGGCGGAGGGGGAGAGCCTGCTGCCGGTGCTGCGCGACAGTTTCGACCGAATGGCCGATGCGGTGGAGCGGTTTCGCGGCGGCCATGTGCGCGAAATCCTGACGGTCGGGGCCGTCGGCACCTTCGCCGTCGGCTGGCTCTTGCCGCGCCTTGCGGCGTTCCGTGAGCGCCATCCCTTCGTGGAGGTGCGGCTGTCCACCAACAACAACCGGGTCGACCTTGCCGCCGAAGGGCTCGACTTCGCCATCCGCTTCGGCGCCGGCGCCTGGCACGGCACGGATGCGGTGCGTCTCTTCGATGCGCCGCTCTCCGTGCTTGCCATTCCGGCCGTCGCCCGCGCTCTCAGGGAGCCTGCCGATCTTCTCGGTCTGACGCTGCTGCGCTCCTACCGCCGCGACGAGTGGACCCGCTGGTTCGAGGCTGCCGGCCTGCCGCGTACGCCACCGCCGCAGAATGCGATCGTCTTCGACACGTCGCTTGCCATGATGGAGGCCGTGCTGCAGGGGGCCGGCGTCGGTCTTGCCCCGCCGCTGATGTTCTCGCGCCTTCTGGCGGCCGGCGCCGTCGTCCAGCCGTTCGATACCAGCCTTGCGCTCGGCAGCTACTGGCTCACCCGACTGCAATCGCGCAGCCTCAGCCCCGCCATGGCCGCCTTTTCCGCCTGGCTGGCCGCGACGGTGGCCGAGGAGGGGCTGAGCTAGGCTTGCAGGTCCGGCATGACCAGCACCTTCACCTCGCCCGGCCGCGGCGGGTTGGCGATGGCGTCCGGCAGCTCATCGAGGCCGATGCGGCGGGAGACGAGGCAGTCGACCTTTATCGTGCCGGAGGCGATCAGGGCCGCGGCGCGGCCATGGGTGAAGGGATTGAGGAAGGAGGTGAGGATCCTGACCTCGCGGAACAGCAGGTCGAAGGGCTCGAACTCCACCTTTTCGCCCTGCGGCAGCACGCCGAGGATGACGACCGTGCCGCCGTTGCGGGCAAGCTTCGGCGCTTCGGCGATGGTCTCGGCCACGCCCGCGCATTCGATGACGACGTCTGCGCCGCCGGGCAGCAGGCCGTCCTTGCCGGCTATGCCCTCGATGGTGCTTCCCGCAGCCGGGTCGAAGGTTTGGGTGGCGCCGATCTCCCCGGCGAGTTTCCGGCGCACGGCCTGGCGGGTGACGAGGACGACCGTGGTTGCGCCGGCGAGGCGGGCGAGCTGCACGGCCAGCATGCCGATCACTCCGCCGCCCAGAACCACGACGGTGCTGCCGGGCTTGATGTCGGCCATGTCGGTGCCATGCAGGCAGCAGGCGAGTGGCTCGCAGAACGCGCCGTGTTCCGGCGGCAGCGAGAGCGGCAGTTGATAGGCCTGCTTTTGCGGCACCAGCACATAGTCGGCAAAGCCGCCGTCGCGGTGGATGCCGATCGCCTGCAGGGACTCGCACAGATTGACGCGGCCGCGCCGGCATTGTGAACAGCGGCCGCAATGGATGTTCGGATCGCCGGTGATGCGCATGCCGGGGCGGAAACCGATGACGTCCTTGCCGGTGGCTTCGACGATGCCGGAGAATTCATGGCCGAGCGTCACCGGCGGCCGGCAGGGGAACTCGCCGTGGAAGAGGTGGCGATCCGTGCCGCAGATGCCGGCGGCCTCGATGCGGACGAGAAGATCGTCCGGGCCGGGCACCGGCTTTTCCACCCTGCGCACGAACAACCCGCCGATCGCTTCCAGCCGCGCCGCTTTCATCCCGTCCTCCCGCTTTCCTCAAGGAGATAGGACCTGCAACGGCGCGGCCGGTCAAGGCCGCTCCGTCTTCACGTCAGGTTGCGGCGGCGCTCCAGCTCGGCATCCGTCGGCGTGTCGAACTCGAAGGAGCCTGTCGTCACCTCGCCGTCGCGGGCATATTTGCTGATGACGATGCCGTTCTCGCTGCTGCGCGAACTCACGAGCGTCAGGGTCCGGGGGAAGGAAGCGTCGCCAAACAGCCGCTTGCCCTTGCCGAGAATGACCGGGAAGGTGAAGACGTTGATCTCGTCGACGAGATCGTTCTCGAACAAGGCCTTGAGAAAGCCGGTCGATCCCTGCGTCAGGAGGTCCGGCCCGTCTTCGCTCTTCAACGCCTTGACGGCGGCAAGCGCGTCCGGGCCAAGCACATGGCTGTTCTGCCAGGTGGCCTTGAAGGCCGGATTTCGGGTGGCGACGTACTTGTTGATGCGGTCGAACAGCGGGCCGATCGGATCATCGGCGCCGGCATAGGGCCAGTGTGCGGCAAAGATATCGTAGGTCTTGCGGCCGAGCAGCAGGTCGAAGGGTTTTGCGAAGAGTTCGCCGATCGTCGCGCCCGCCGTTTCGTCGAAGAACGGGGCGACCCAGCCGCCGAACCGGAAGCCGCCGATCGGGTCCTCCTCCGGCCCGCCCGGCGCCTGCATGACGCCGTCGAGGCTGACGAAGGCGCTGACAACAATCTTTCTCATGGATCTTCTCCCGCTGGTTTGATGGTCCGATATCTAGAGACGCAGGAAAGAGCATCGATCCGACAGGCGTGCAAAAATTCAGCCCCAGCGGGTGCGCACCGCTTCGGCGCAGCTGCGGCTGACCGGGATTTCCTGCCCATCCCTCAGAAGGATCGCCAGCCGGCCCTCCGTCCGCAGCAGCCTGTCGACATGGGCATCGGCCACGAAATGCGAGCGATGCACCTTGAGGCCCGGCGTGTCGCCGCATTCCGCCAGCGCGTCGGAAAAGCGCAGCAGGATCAGCTCGCGGCCGCGACTTGTCGTGACCTGCGTATAGTGGTCGGCGACGGTCATGTGCAGGATGGGCCCGCGGCTCTCCGGCTTCAGCCGGCGCATGAGGGGAATTTCGGTCCGGTCCTCCGGAGCTGTCGCCGGTGGGGACGCGGCGGCCAACGCCTCGGTCTGCTTGCTGCTCATCGTCATGAAGGTGAGCGCGCAGAACAGCGCCGAGAGGAGAAGCCCCGTTGCGATGCTTTCGGCGATCCTTTCCGGGGTCAGCGTGCCGCCGAAGGTCATCAGGCTGATCGCCTCCGTGGCCAGTCCGACAGGCGCGCTGGCCACCACCGTGCCGAGCGCCATGCGGGGCAGGAGGCCTGGCACCTTCCGCCGGAAAAGCGTGTTGACGGCGACGATGGCGACCACCGCAATGCCCCAGGCGACAGCGTGCAGCACGAGCCAGAAGCCGAGCCTCGGCACGGTCGCCAGCCGCTCGCCCGTGCCATAGGGGCCGGTCACCCAGAAGATCAGCACGACGGCGCCAAAGGTCGCCCAGAAGCGCCGGGCGCTGAGGAAGACCTGCAGTTCACGAAGCGCGGATTGCAGGAGAGGGCGTTCCACGAAGTTTACCGTCCGTTCGGGCCAAAGCGTTTGAGGCGGCCCGATCAATGGCGGAAGACGGTGGCGAATTCAACCATTCCGGAGCCCGCTATGCCTCTCGAGCCGCTTCTTGCAGCCCCGCTTGCCGTGCAGTTTCATGTCGCCACCGTCCTGCCTGCTGCGGTGCTGGGCGCCGTCCTGCTCGCCCGCCCGAAGGGCACAGCCTTGCATCGCCGTCTCGGCAAGGTCTGGCTGCTCCTGATGGTGCTGACGAGTTTTTCGACCTTCTTTATCCACGACCTTAAGACGGTCGGCGATTTCAGCCCGATCCATCTGCTCTCCGTCTATGTCATCGTCGGCAGCGTCCCTGCGATCCGTGCCGCCCGCCGTCGGGATATCCGCGCGCATCGCGGCCATGTCGCCGGCATGTATTTCGGCGGCATCGTCGTCGCCGGGCTGTTCACCCTCGCGCCCGACCGGGTGATGGGCGCGATGATCTTCGACGGCGCCTCCGGCTTCACGAGCGTGCTCGCGGCTGCGGTCGTCAGCGCGCTCCTCGTTGCGGCGGGGGCTCTTGCGGCGCGCCAGGCCGGCTGGGTGGAGCGTTTCGAGGCGGTTTTCCGTCGGCGCTGAGGCCTGCTTTTCGTTTTGCATGGTGGCGCGGCAGGCCCTATAAGTCGTTGCTGAGGAACGAATTCATGCGATGAGCGTTCGTCGGCAATCAATTCGGGGAAATGCGCCATGGAATGGAAAGGTCGTCGCCAGTCGGGCAATATCGAGGACCAGCGCGGAGCCGGTCCTTCGGCGGGAGGGAGCAATCCGTTCGGCCGCGGCAATGGCGGTTTTCGCATTCCGATGGGTGGCGGGCGCCGTGCCGGCGGTGGCATGAGCATCGGCACCATCATCTTCCTCGTCGTCATCTATTTCGTCTTCAAGGCGATGGGCATCGACCTGTTGCAGGTGATGGGCCAGGGCGGCGGGCAGGTCAGCATGCCGGGCTTCGAGCAGACGGAAAGCGCCAGCCGTCGCGCCTCGCCGCAGGAAGAGGAGACCAAGGCCTTCATGGCGACGGTTCTCGCCGAGACGGAAGACACCTGGAACGGCATCTTCCAGGCGGCCGGCGAGCGGTATGAGGAGCCGAAGATGGTGCTCTTCTCGGGCTCCGTGCAGTCGGCCTGCGGCTTCGCCTCGGCGGCTTCCGGCCCGTTCTACTGCCCGGGCGACCGCAAGGTCTATCTCGACATGAGCTTCTTCGACGAGCTCGCCGGCAAGTTCGACGCGTCCGGCGACTTCGCGCAGGCCTATGTCGTCGCCCATGAAGTCGGCCACCACGTGCAGAATCTCACCGGCGTGCTGCCGCGCTTCAACCAGCAGCGCCAGCGCATGAGCGAGGTGGAGGCCAACCAGATGTCGATCCGTGTCGAGCTTCAGGCGGATTGCTATGCCGGCATCTGGGGCAAGTATACCGAGCAGAAGGGCCTGCTGGAGCGGGGCGACCTGGAAGAGGCGCTGAACGCCGCCACGCAGATCGGCGACGACACGCTGCAGAAGCGCATGCAGGGCTATGTCGTGCCGGAAAGCTTCAACCATGGCACGTCCGAGCAGCGCCGCCGCTGGTTCAAGCGCGGCTTCGACACCGGCCGGGTCGATGCCTGCGATACGTTCAAGGGCGATGTATGACGGAAGCGCCGGCAGCATTGCCGCTGTCGGCGACCTTCAGGTCTTCTTCGACGATCAGGGCATATTTGGTCGTGTGCGTCAGGGCGATGGCGAGCGCGACCGCAAGCATCGGCACGGCGATCGCCAGATTGCCGCGCAGCTGCCAGAAGAACGGCCGGTGTACCACCCTCACCCAGACGAGAAGGGCAGCCGGAAGCATACCGAAGACCAGCATGTGAACGGCAAGTTGCAGTGGCTGGAAGGACGCTTCTGCGCGGAAGACGCCGTCCTCGTCCATGAGCCAGGCAGCGGCTGCCGCGACGAGAAGCAGCGCCACGAAGAGCGGCTTCATCACCTGTTTCCAGGACGCGGTGACACAGGTCGCGATGAAAAGGCAGAAGACCCCGCCCGTCACCAGCGCGAGCGTGCCGGGGCGGGCGCCGAGCAGCGCCCAGCTCTCCGTCCAGAAATCGCGGCTGGTGACGAGGAAGAGGTAGAGGCTGGTCACCAGGCTGACCGTCAGGCTGCCGAAAGCGGGTCTGGGGAAGCGAAAGCCTGCGGTTGGGCGACGTGACATTGCCGGTCCTCGGAAACGGATACGCAAGGGCCCATCTTGCCGCCCTTCGTTACCGGCGAATGACAATCGTGCCTCTTTGCGATCACTTCTCCCACGGCCAAGCTGACAGGTCGCTGACGGCTCCGGCCGCCGCGGTGGGAGACGGGCCGCGCCGTGCGGTGCGGCCCGTCCTGCGATCTCAGGTCCGCTTCTCGCTGTCCATATGCGCCAGCATGGCGACCGGATAGCGCTCGCCCGCGGCGGCGTCCTTCGGCAGCGCGGCTTCGATTGCGGCAAGGTCGGCTGCACTGAGCACGATCTTCTGCGCGCCAAGCGCCTCGGCGAGGCGATCGCGCCGGCGGGCACCGACGAGGGGGACGATATCGACGCCCTGTGCGGCGACCCAGGCAATGGCGAGCTGGGCGACGGTTGCCCCCTTTTCGTCCGCGACGCGGCGCAGGGCTTCGACGAGTGCCAGGTTCGTGTCGACATTGCCGTCCTGGAAGCGTGGGCTGAAGGCGCGGAAATCACCGCCATTCGCCGCACCTTTTCGCCAATGGCCGCTGATCAGGCCGCGCGACAGCACGCCATAGGCGGTCACGGGAATGCCCAGCGCCCGGCAGGTCGGCAGGATGTCGTCCTCGATGCCGCGCGAGATCAGCGAATACTCGATCTGCAGATCCACGATCGGATGCACGGCCGCGGCGCGGCGGATCGTTTCGGATCCCACCTCGGACAGCCCGATATGGCGGATGTAGCCGGCCTTCACGAGGTCGGCGAGCGCCCCCATCGTCTCCTCGATCGGCACCGCCGGATCGAGGCGGGACGGGCGGTAGATGTCGATATGGTCGGTGCCGAGCCGTTGCAGGGAATAGGCGAGGAAGTTGCGGATCGCCGCGGGGCGGGAATCATAGCCGCTCCAGACGCCATCCGGCCCGCGCAGCGCGCCGAACTTCACGCTGAGCACCACATCCTCGCGGCGGCGGTCTTTCAGTGACTCTGATATCAGCATCTCGTTGTGGCCCATGCCGTAGAAGTCGCCGGTGTCGAGAAGGGTGATGCCGGCGTCGAGCGCGGCATGGATGCTGGCGATGCTTTCCGCCCGGTCGGCCGGGCCATACATGCCCGACATGCCCATGCAGCCGAGGCCGATGGTGGAAACGACGGGGCCGGCCTTGCCGAGATTGATGGTCTTCATGGCGCTTCTCCTGTGCGTGCCTTTCGATCGACGCTCTTTTACCGCGATGGGCCTTGTGCGATAATCTGATCTGCTCTGAACAAGTCGTGCGGTTTTCAGAACAATGAGCCAGATCCCGCTTGCCGATCTCGATGCCTTCGTCGCCATCGCCCGGGTGAAGAGCTTTCGCGCGGCCGCCAAGCTGCGCGGTGTTTCCGCCTCGGCGCTCTCGGAGGCGATGCGGCGGCTGGAGGGGCGGCTTGATCTTCGCCTCTTCAACCGCACGACACGCAGCGTGACGCTGACGGATGCGGGTGCGCGCCTCCTGGAGCGGCTCGCGCCGGCGCTGGCCGAGGTCGAGGCGGCGATTGACGGGGTGAACAGCCTGCGCGACCGGCCGGTCGGCCGCCTCCGGTTGAACGTGCCCGGCATCGTCGCCCGCTTCGTCCTGCCGCCGATCGCCACGCCCTTCCTCAAGGCCTATCCCGGCATCACATTGGAGGTTGCCTCCAACGACGCGCTGGTGGATGTGCTGGCGGAAGGTTTCGATGCCGGCATTCGCTATGAAGAGGCGCTGCACCAGGACATGATCGCGGTGCCGATCGGCCCGCGCCGCCAGCGTTTCGTCGTGGCCGCCGCGCCCTCCTACACCGAGGTGCACGGGGTGCCGGAACATCCGCGCGACCTGATGCAGCATCGCTGCATCCTGCACCGCTTCGCCAGCGGTCGCGTGCTGCCCTGGGCCTTCGAGCGGGGCGAGGAGAAGATCTCGCTGATGCCGCCGGCCTGCCTGATCTCCGAATCGAACGAGGTGGAGCAGCACGCCGCCCTGGCCGGCCTCGGCATTGTCTGCACCTTCGAGGAGTTCCTGGCGCCGGCCCTTTCCTCCGGCGCTTTGCAGGTCGTCATGCCCGACTGGATCCAGACCTTCTCCGGCCCCTTCCTCTACTATCCGAGCCGTACCCTGATGCCCGCGCCGCTGCGCGCCTTCGTTGATTTCGTGAAGGCGCATCCCCCGCCGCAATAAGGCCTTTCATCAGCGGATCGCGACCAATTCATCAAAAAGTTTGCGATGTTCACGGATTGTTTCGCGGCAAGAAGTGAAATAGAAGTCGTTGCCTGACATTTTTGCCTGCATCGGCAGGCCGCTATCCTTCCTGGGGTGAAACCATGATCGATGCCAGGTCCACCCGGCGCGGGCTCTTTCTCGTCTTCATGATCATGTTTCTCGACGTGATCGGCATCGCCATCATCATGCCGGTGCTGCCGACATACCTGCGCGAGTTGACGGGCGACGATATCAGCCAGGCGGCGATTGACGGCGGCTGGCTGCTGCTGGTCTATGCCGGCATGCAGTTCCTCTTCGCGCCGTTCATCGGCAATCTCTCCGATCGCTTCGGCCGGCGGCCGGTGCTGCTCGCCTGCATCCTCACCTTCGCCATCGACAACCTCATCTGTGCGCTGGCGACCAGCTATTGGATGCTGTTCGTCGGTCGCGTGCTGGCGGGCATCAGCGGCGCGAGCTTCGGCACGGCTGCCGCCTATATCGCTGATGTCTCGACGGACGAGACGCGGGCGAAGAACTTCGGGCTGATGGGCATCGCTTTCGGCACCGGCTTCGCGCTTGGGCCGGTCATCGGCGGGCTTCTCGGCGAGTTCGGCCCGCGCATCCCGTTCTACGGGGCGGCGGTGCTCGCCTTCCTCAACTTCGCCGCGGCCTATTTCCTCCTGCCGGAAAGCCTGGGGACGGCCCATCGCCGCCGGTTCGAGCTTGCCCGCGCCAATCCGCTCGGTGCGCTCCTGCAGATGCGCAACTATCCGGGCGTGCTGTGGATCGGTCTGGTCTTCTTCTGTTACTGGCTGGCGCACGCCGTCTATCCCTCCGTCTGGTCCTTCGTTTCGGCGCTGCGCTACGGCTGGAGCGAGGGGCAGATCGGCTTGTCGCTCGGCATTTTCGGGGTCGGCGGCGCCATCGTCATGGCGTTCGTGCTGCCGCGCGTGGTGCCGAGGATCGGCGAGTTCCGCACGGCGGTCATCGGCCTTTCCTTCGCCGTGCTCGGCCTGTCCGGCTATGCCGCCTCGTACCAGGGCTGGATGGTCTATGCGGTCATCCTTCTGACGGCGCTTGAAGGCCTCGCCGATCCGCCGCTGCGCTCGATAGCTTCCGCCCGCGTGCCGCCCTCCGCCCAGGGCGAATTGCAGGGCGCGCTGACCAGCGTTTCCAGCATTACCACGATCATCGGCCCGTTGATCTTCACCCAGGTGTTCAGCCACTTCACCGGACCGACGGCGCCGGTGGCCTTCGCCGGGGCACCATTTGCGCTTGCGGCGCTGATGCTCTTCGTTGGCCTTGTGATCTTCGTGGTGAAGTTGCGCGGCGCGGGAACCGGCCCGAGCGGAAATCTGGCGACGGAAGGCGCCTGAAGCGCTTTCAAACGTGACATTTTGACGAAATTTCCGCGTGCAGGCATCGCGCGGCACCGCATTCCGGCATTTTTGATGAAAGCATCAAATCAATTCGATTGATCGCGGCTGGAAGTTGTGATCCGAAGCGATGCGAAAGTGAGAACTATCATGCACATGGCACCGCATCGCGAGAACAACGGCTGGGGCGCGCATTTTCGCGCGACTTTCGCCCTCGGCGTACCGTTGATCGGCGCGCAGCTCGCCCAGCTCGGCATTCACACGACGGACGTGGTCATTCTCGGCCGCCTCGGCGCTGCGCATCTCGCAGCCATCGTGCTGGCGAGCTCCTTTTTCTTCACCATCTTCATCCTCGGCTCCGGTTTTGCCAATGCCGTCATGCCGATGGTGGCGCAGGCCTATGGCCGTGGCGACCCGGTCTCCGTGCGGCGCGCCGTGCGCATGGGCATGTGGGTGGTGCTGCTCTATTCCGTGCTGATGATCCCGCTCTTCTACAATGCGGAGAACCTCCTGCTGCTCGCCGGCCAGAAGCCGGACGTGGCGGCGCTCGCCGGCAGCTATCTGAAGATCGCCCAGTGGGGCATGGCGCCGGGGCTGCTCTTCATGACACTGCGCGGTCTCGTCAGTGCGCATGGCCGGGCCGGCATCGTGCTCTATGTCACGATCATCATCCTGTCGGTCAACGCGTTCTTCGCCTATGCGCTGGTGCTTGGCCATTTCGGTTTTCCGGCCATGGGCATCGAGGGGGCGGCCATCGTCTCGTTCGGCGTCAACCTCTTGAGCTTCGTGCTGCTGACGGCCTATATCCAGTCGCGTGCCGACATGCGCCGCTACGAGCTCTTCGTGCGGTTCTGGCGGCCGGACTGGCTGGCCTTCCGCGAGGTCGTCCATCTCGGCCTGCCGATCGGCCTTACCATGCTGGCAGAGGTCAGCCTCTTCAGCGGCGCCTCGCTGCTGATGGGCAATATCGGCACGCTGGAACTGGCGGCGCACGGTATCGCCCTGCAGCTCGCTTCCATTGCCTTCATGGTGCCGCTCGGCCTTGCCCAGGCCGGCACGGTGCGCGTCGGCGTGGCGCATGGCCAGGGCGATCACCTCGGCGTGGTGCGTGCCTCCTGGGCGGTGCTGGCGGTCGCGGCGGTCATCGCCGTTGGCGGCGGCGTGCTCTTCGCGCTCATCCCCACCACGCTCGCCTCGATCTTCCTCAACAAGGCGGGCAAGGATTCGGTGGCTGTGCTGGCGATTGCCGGCCCCTTCGTGGTGATCGCTGGCGTCTTCCAGCTCGTCGACGGCCTGCAGGCGATCGCCGCTGGCCTGCTGCGCGGGTTGAAGGACACGCGCATCCCGATGATCCTCGCGCTGATCTCCTATTGGCCGATAGGCTTCCTCGCCGCATGGTTCTTCGCCTTTCCGGCCGGCTTCGGCGGCATCGGGGTCTGGTTCGGGTTCCTTTGCGGTCTCTCGGCGGCCTCCATCCTGCTCAACTGGCGTTTCTACCGCCTGGTGACGCGGGGCGTGCCGGCGGCCCGGCCGATTTGAGAGGCCGGCAATGACCGGCCCCGCCGCCAGCATTGAGGAGATCCGCATGCTGGAGGAGGCGCTGCATCGCCCGGAGGTCCGCGGTTCACGTCCGGCCGTCGAGGCGCTTTTGGCGGAAGGCTTCGTCGAATTCGGCAGTTCCGGTACCATCTACCATCGGGCGGAGATGCTCGACCTCCTGTCGGAGGAGGCGGACGAGCCCAGCGACGGAACGCTGGAGGCCAGCGACTATGCCCTGACGGCGATTGCCGAAGGCGCCGTGCTGCTCACCTATCGCACCTGCCGCCGGGCGGCGGACGGATCGGAGCGCCACGTCCTGCGCGCCTCGATCTGGAAGCTTGTGGGGGAGCGCTGGCAGATGGCCTTCCACCAGGGAACTGTGGTGCCGGTCTCGTTGTCCTGAGCGCCAAAACGAAAAAAGCCCCGGACATCGTCCGGGGCTTTGATCTGTCGGAATGGTTCAGGCCCGTTCCGGGATGGCCGCCTCGCCCTTCTTCTCGCGCACCAGATTGATGAAGCGACGGAAGAGGTAGTGGCTGTCCTGCGGGCCGGGGGAGGCTTCCGGATGGTGCTGCACGGAGAAGACCGGCTTGCCGACGAGGCGCAGGCCGCAGTTCGTGCCGTCGAACAGCGAGATGTGGGTTTCTTCCACGCCGTCCGGCAGGGAGGAGGAGGCGACTGCGAAGCCGTGGTTCATCGAGACGATTTCGACCTTGCCCGTCGTGTGGTCCTTGACCGGATGGTTTGCGCCATGATGACCCTGGTGCATCTTCTCGGTCGTGGCGCCGACGGCAAGGCCCAGCATCTGGTGGCCGAGGCAGATGCCGAAGATCGGAATGCCGCTGTCGATCAGCGTCTTGATGACCGGCACGGCATATTCGCCGGTTGCCGCCGGGTCGCCCGGGCCGTTGGAGAGGAAGATGCCGTCCGGCTTCAGCGCCAGCACGTCGTCGGCGCTCGAGGTCGCCGGCATGACGGTGACCTTGCAGCCGAGGCCGGTGAAGAGACGCAGGATGTTGCGCTTGACGCCGTAGTCGAGCGCGACGATGTGGTACTTCACGTCGCTCTCGGCGAGATCCTCGTAGCCTTCGTTCCATACCCAGGGATTCTCGCTCCAGCGCGAGGACTGGCCGGAGGAGGCGACCTTGGCGAGGTCGAGACCGACAAGACCGCTCCAGGCCTTCGCTTCGGCCTTCAGCGTCTCGATGTCGAAGACACCGTTCGGGTCGTGGGCGATGACGGCGTTCGGTGCACCGTTCTCGCGGATCCAGGCGGTCAGCGCGCGCGTGTCGATGCCGGAAAGGCCGATGATGCCGCGGGCCTTCAGCCAGCCGTCGAGGTGCTTTGCGGCGCGGTAGTTGGACGGGTCCGTGATGTCGGCCTTGAAGATCGTGCCGACGGCGCCGTGGCGCGCGGCGGGGGTCAGGTCCTCGATGTCCTCGTCGTTGGCACCGATATTGCCGATATGCGGGAAGGTGAAGGTGACGATCTGGCCGAGATAGGACGGGTCGGTGAGGATTTCCTGGTAGCCGGTCAGCGCCGTGTTGAAGCAGACTTCGGCGGTTACCTTGCCGGTGGCGCCGATGCCCTTGCCTTCGATGACGGTGCCGTCGGCAAGAACGAGCAGGGCGGTCGGCTTTTCAGTGGTCCATGCGGGGGTCGAGGTCATGAGTATCCCGTTTCCGGCGTCTGGCCCCGGGCTTGAAAGCCGATGGACCGGGCACCATTTAAGATCGCAGGCAAAGGCGCGCGGAAGCCCGCGTTGGTTCGCCCTGATTGCCGATTTTCGTGCAGGTGCCGGAAAATAGACAAAGCGGATGACGGGGTCAACCGTTGCCTGTGGATTGCGTGGAATTATAAAGCGTTGAAATTCAATTGCTTGCGCAATCCGTTTGCCGGCAGGCCCTCTGCCGGTCTATGAGCATGCACAATCGAACGATGATTGAAGCCCAAGCCGCGCATCCGGCGCCGGCGGCTTCCAATGGAGAAAATGATGCGCGATACGATCGCAAACGCCCTCAAGGATGCACTCAAGGCCAAGGATGCCTGCCGTGTCTCCACGCTGCGCCTGATCCAGGCCAAGCTGAAGGACTGCGACATCGCCAACCGCGGTGTCGGCAAGGGGCCGGTCGAGAACGACGAACTGCTGCAGATCCTCGCCAAGATGATCAAGCAGCGCGAGGAATCGGCCAAGATCTTTTCCGAGAACGGCCGCCCGGAGCTTGCCGCGCAGGAACGCGAGGAAATCAAGGTCATCGAGAGCTTCCTGCCCGAGCAGATCTCCGAGGACAAGATGAAGGACATCATCGCCGCCGCCATCGCCGAAATCGGCGCGCAGGGCCTGCGCGACATGGGCAAGGTGATGGCCGTGCTCAAGGAGCGTTATCCCGGCCAGATGGATTTCGCCAAGGCCTCCGGCGTGGTGAAGGACCTTCTGAAATAGGCCGGTGACGAATTTTTCGGATGCGGGGCGGCTTCGGCCGCCCTTTTTGTTGGGGAACTATCCCGGACCGCACGTATTCCGTGCAATCTCCGGAAGCCAAAGGTGCCGAATCCTGTTATGATGGCCGCCAGGAGCCCGAGGATGCGGCGATGAGCGTCCATCGGCTCGCCCCGGCGAAGTGCATGCGATGCCGCCGGATGTGTTCTTGCGTTGATGCCCGGTGGCCGTCTCAAGGAGGCCAAGCCGATGCGCGTGATGTTCCTTCTTTCCCTTGCGCCGCTCCTTCTTGCGGGACCGGCTTCCGCCCATGATGCGGCGAGCGGCTGGCAATACGAGGCCTTCTGCTGCAACGGCAACAGCGAGACCGGCGACTGCCAGATGATCCCCGCGCGGTCGGTGCGCGTCATCGCGGGCGGCTACCGTGTGATGCTGGCGCCGGGCGACCATCGCCTTGCCACCCGTGCTCACATCTTCCTTCTGCCGCAGGATACGACGCGCCGCTCGCAGGACGGCGAGTACCATCTCTGTCTCTACCCGACCGAGGACACGCCGCGCTGCTTCTACGCGCCGGACATGGGGTTCTGACGGTGCCTGTGAATTGCGGTGGGCAGGCGACTATCGCTGGCGGTGAGCGCCGCGCATGGTTATATGGACCCCGACCGAGGGACCCATGCGCTTTTCCAATGCCTTCCTAGACGAGATCCGCGACCGCGTCTCCATTTCGGAGGTGATCGGCAAACGCGTGACCTGGGATCGCCGCAAGACCAATGTGTCGCGCGGCGACTATTGGGCCTGCTGCCCGTTCCACGGCGAAAAGTCGCCAAGCTTTCACTGCGAGGACCGCAAGGGCCGATACCATTGTTTCGGCTGCGGCGTCTCCGGCGACCACTTCCGCTTTCTCACCGATCTCGACGGCCTGTCCTTCCCGGAAGCCGTGCAGCAGGTCGCCGACATGGCGGGCGTCGCCATGCCGCAGCCGGACCGCGAGGCCGAGCAGCGCGAGAAGGAACGCATGGGCCTTGTCGAGGTCATGGACATGGCTGCGCGCTTCTTCGAGGACCAGCTCCAGACGCCGGCCGGTGCGAAGGCGCGCGCCTACCTGCGCGACCGCGGGCTGACGGGCCGCACCATCGAGACCTTCCGGCTCGGCTACGCGCCGGAAAGCCGCAACGCATTGAAGGGCTTCCTTGCCGGCAAAGGCGTTCCGAAGGAGGCGATCGAGGCCTGCGGCCTCGTCGTGTACGGGCCCGATATCCCGGTTTCCTACGACCGTTTCCGGGACCGCATCATGTTCCCGATCCTTTCGGTGCGCGACAAGGTCATCGCTTTCGGTGGACGCGCCATGTCGCCGGATGCGCCGGCGAAATATCTGAACTCCAACGAGACCGAGCTCTTCCACAAGGGCAATGTGCTCTACAACCACGCGCGGGCCCGCAAGGCCGCCCAGGGTGCGGATGGTGCGGGCACGATCATCGCCGTCGAAGGCTATATGGATGTGATCGCCCTCCACCAGGCCGGCATCGAGAATGCCGTCGCGCCGCTCGGCACCGCGCTCACCGAGAACCAGCTTGAACTCCTCTGGAAGATGACGCCGGAGCCGGTGCTCTGCTTCGACGGCGACGGCGCGGGCATTCGCGCGGCAAATCGGGCGGCCGATCTCGCGCTGCCCTATATCAAACCGGAACGCACGGTGCGCTTCGCCCTGCTGCCCGACGGCAAGGACCCTGACGACCTCGTACGCCATGAGGGTCGTGCGCCCTTCGACAAGGTGATGGCCGGTGCCCGGCCGCTTGCCGAGATGATCTGGAGCCGCGAGGTGCAGGGCGCGAATTTCGAGACGCCGGAAAGCCGGGCGGCGCTGGAGGCGCGCCTGCGCCAGATCACCGGCGCGATCGCCGACGAGGACGTGCGCCGCCACTACCAGCAGAACATGCGCGACCGGCTGAACGCTTTCTTCCGCCCGGCGCCGCGGCAGGGAGGCGGCGGCTTTTCCGGCAACCGGCAGGCGAGGGGCGGCGGGCGCGGCGCTGTGCAGGGCACACCTGTTTCCTCCGGCATTTCCGACCGGCTGGCGCGCTCGGCGCTGGTGCGCGGCGCACAGGAGCTGCCGGCGCTGCGCGAAAGCGTGCTGGCGCTCACCGTCGCCAACCATCCCGGCCTGCTCTTCAGCGATTACGACGAAATCGCCATCATCGAATACGAGAACCGCGACCTGCAGCGGCTCTGGTCGGCGCTGCTCGGCATTGCCGGTTCCGTCGGCACCAGGCTGGAGCGCGACCGGCTGATCGAGGAGCTGGAGGCGGCCGGCTTCGACGCGTTGCTGCGCGGGCTCGACCAGCAGATCCGCAATTCGCGCCTGTGGACCGCGACGGCGGAGGCCGCGCCCGAAGATGCCCGCGAAGGCTACCTTCAGGCGCTCGCCCTGCACAAGCGCACCCGCGCCCTGCTCTGGCAGCGCCGCGAACTGGAGCGCGAGCTTGCCGTGGCGACCGAGGAGGGCGACGGAGAACGCGTCCCCCAGATCCTGCGCGCGCTGCAGGAGGTGCAGATGGAAACCATGCGCCTGGAGAACCAGGAAGCCATCATCGAGGGTTTCGGCGTGCTTTCCGGCCGTGTGAAGGGGCCGGCGGGCAAATAGACCGCCGATCCTTCCTATTCGTCGAAGACGATGGAGAGCTTGTTGCCGACGGGGTCGCGCACATAGGCGGAGTACCAGTGCGGGCCGTAGTGCGGGCGCGGACCGGGGGCGCCTTCGTCTGTTCCGCCATGGGCGAGGGCGGCCGCATGGAACGCCTCGACCTCCTCGTGGGAGGCGGCGGGAAAGCCGACCATGGTGCCGTTGCCGACGCTTGCCGCCGCGCCGTCGAAGGGCGTGCACAGCCAGAGCGTGAAGCCATCAGGGCCACCACCTTTTGTGTAGCCGCGTAATCCCGGATAGTCCGCCCGGACGGCCCAGCCGATCGTCGCGAGGACGGCGTCGTAAAACGGCGTGGTTGCCGCGGCATTCGGCGTGCCGAGGGTTGTGTAGGCATCCATTCTGCGTCTCCCGTGTCGATTTGTTTGCAACCTTATCTTGAAATAAGAACAAATCAAGAACATTATTGAGCGGTGGACGTTGGCTGCGGGCGGTTGCCCAACCGTGCCGGCTTGGTCAGAATGGAGGGGAACGAAAGTGCACATGATGATTGACGCCCGCCCCTCCGCCTCCCTTGCCGCCCTGTTCGATGCGCCGCCGGACGATCCGCTGGACGTGCTCAAGCGCGTCTATGGCTACGATGCCTTCCGCGGCAAGCAGCAGGCCGTCGTCGAGCATGTGGTGGGCGGCGGCGATGCCGTCGTCCTGTTCCCGACCGGCGCCGGCAAGTCGCTCTGCTTCCAGATCCCGGCGCTCTGCCGTGAGGGCGTCGGCATCGTCATCTCGCCGCTGATCGCGCTGATGCGCGACCAGGTGGAGGCGCTGAAGCAGCTTGGCGTCCGGGCCGCCGCGCTCAATTCTTCGCTGACGCGCGACGAATTCTTCGCCGTGCGCGATGCCATGCGCGCGGGCGCGCTCGATCTTCTCTACGTGACGCCCGAGCGGATCGTCACGGAAGGCTTTGCCGAGCTCGTCGCCGATGCGCGCATCGCGCTCTTCGCCATCGACGAGGCGCATTGCGTCTCGCAATGGGGCCATGATTTCCGGCCGGAATACCGGGCGCTCGGCGTTCTCGGTGAGCGGTATCCCGGCGTGCCGCGCATTGCGCTGACGGCGACAGCGGACCCGCACACCCGTGGTGATATCATCGAGCGCCTCGGCCTTCAGGATGCGGCGGTCTTCACCACCAGCTTCGACCGGCCGAACATTTCCTACGAAATTGCCGAACGCGACCAGGCGCGCCAGCAATTGCTGCGCTTCCTGTCGCGCCATCAGGGCGAGAGCGGCATCGTCTACTGCCTGTCGCGCGCCAAGGTGGAGGACACGGCCGACTGGCTGAACGCGCAAGGCGTTCGCGCGCTGCCCTACCATGCCGGCTTTGAGCGTGCGGTGCGCGATGCCAACCAGGATGCCTTCCTGAAGGAAGAAAACCTCTGCCTGGTCGCGACGGTCGCCTTCGGCATGGGCATCGACAAGCCGGATGTGCGCTATGTCGCCCATCTCGACCTGCCGGGCTCGGTGGAGGCCTATTATCAGGAGACGGGTCGCGCGGGCCGCGACGGCCTGCCCTCCGAGGTCTGGATGGCCTACGGCATGGCCGACGTCGTGCAGCGCCGCAAGATGATCGACGAGGGCGGGGCGGCCGACGAGATCAAGCGCATCGAGCGCGCCAAGCTGATGGCGCTGCTTGCCATCTGCGAGACGGCCGGTTGCCGGCGCAAGGCCATCCTGGCGCATTTCGGCGAGGCATATTCCGGCCATTGCGGCAATTGCGATACCTGCCGCAACCCGGTCGAGACCTGGGACGGCACGGAAGCGGCGATCAAGGCGCTCGCTGCGGTCTACCGCACCGGCGAACGCTTCGGCGCGGCCCATGTCATCGACGTCCTGCTGGGCTCTGTCAACGAGAAGACCGAGCGCTTCGGGCATACGGAGATGCCGGTCTTCGGTGCGGGCAAGGACATTGCCGGGCGTGTCTGGCAGTCGATCTTCCGGCAGCTTCTGGCCGCAGGCCTCATCAGCGTCGATCATGCCGCCTTCGGCGCGCTGAAGCTGGAGCCCGAGGCGCGTGCGGTCTTCCGCCACGAGCGGCAGGTGCTGTTGCGCAAGGATCGTCCGCAGGCGGGAGGACGCAAGGGCAAGGCCGGCGGCTCGCCCGCCGCCCGCGAGCGCTCCAACCTTGCCGGCTCCGATCGCGAGCTCTTCGAGCTGCTGCGCGCCGAGCGGTTGTCCATCGCCAAGGACCTCGACGTGCCGCCCTATGTCGTCTTCCCGGACACGACGCTGATCGCGCTTGCCAAGGAACGACCGCGTGACCGGGAGGAGCTGCTCGACATCCCCGGCATCGGCGTTTCCAAGCGCGACCGCTTCGGCGATGCCTTCCTCGCCGTGATCGATGACTTCAGCGGCTGACTTTTTTTGAAGTCGATGTCGGAACGTTCCGGTCTCCTTCGTCCTTGAGCGTGTTCAAACAAGGAGGACTGTCCGATGAAGGTTACCCAGCATCTCTGGTTCGCGGCGGACATGGAGGCCGCCATCGGCTTCTACACGTCGCTTGTTCCCGGTTCCTCGGTCCATTGGGTGTCGTCGCTTCCGGCCGAGACGCCGAGCGGCCCGCCGGGCAGCGTGAAGATCGCGAGCTTCACGCTCGGCGACCAGCGCTACATGGCGATCGAGGCCGGCCCGCTCGATCCGTTCAACCACAGCTTTTCCATCATGGTCGAATGCGAGACGCAGGGCGATCTCGACCGGCTGTGGGATGCGCTGCGCGAGGGTGGTTCGGTCGAACAGTGCGGCTGGTTGCGGGATCGCTGGGGCCTTTCCTGGCAGATCGCGCCGACGCGGCTCGGCGAATTGATGAGCGACCCGGACCAGGCGAAGGTCAAGCGTGTCACCGAGGCGATGCTCCAGATGGTCAAGCTCGACATCGCGCCGCTGGAGGCCGCGGCGGCGGGGTAGGCGGGGTGCGGCGGAGGCCCGCCGTCACATCCGGACGGTCATGCCGCCGTCGACCACCAGCACATGGCCGTTGACGAAGGAGGCCGCGTCGCTGGCGAGGAACAGGGCGGCGCCGGCGATTTCGTCGGCGCGGGCCCAGCGCTGCGCGGGGATGCGCTGGCGAACGAAGGGCATCAAGCCCTCGTCGGCGGCGAGCGCCGCGTTGGTTTCCGTCGCGAACCAGCCGGGCGCGATGGCATTGCTGGTGATGCCGTGCGGGGCGTATTCGACGGCCATGCTGCGCATGAGGCCGGTGAGGCCGTGTTTGGCCGCAGGGTAGATGCCGTCGTTCGGCATGGCCACGTGGCCGCCGATCGAGGTGATGGCGATCAGCCGTCCGTGGCCGTTGCGCTTCATCAGCGCGGCGGCATCGCGCGAGAGGCTCGCGGCGGCGGACAGGTCGGTGCGGATCAGCTCGTCGATCGCCGCATCGTCCATCTCGGCGAGCGGCCGGCGATCACGGGCGCCGACATTGTTGACGAGCACGTCGAGGCGGCCATGGCTCTCTTCGATCCCGGCGAGCGTGGCGCGCTGGGCGGCCCGGTCGGCGATGTCGAAGGCGGCCGCTGTGGCGCTTCCGCCGGCAGCGGTGATCCTTTCGACGGCCGCGTCGAGCGTCGCGGCCGTGCGGCCCGTCACGATCACATGGGCGCCGGCCTCGGCCAGCGCCCTGGCGATCTCGAAGCCCAGCCCGCGGCCGCCGCCGGTGACCAGCGCCACGCGGCCCTGCTGGGAGAATCTTTCCAGTATCGTCATGGCGCAAATCCTTTCGCGCCGTCACCGGACAGGGCAGGTGCTGTCCTGTCAACCCCGCTGCCGTCCGGGTCGCGGGAATGCACGACTTTGTCCTTTTGCAAAAAAGGCGCTATCTCCGGCGCGAAAGGATTTCAGCCATGGCCCAGAACATCTACGACCAGCCCGCCTTCTTCGAGGGGTATTCCGGTCTCCCCCGCTCGGTGCACGGCCTTGCGGGCGCAGCGGAATGGGATTCGGTCCGCGCCCTGTTGCCGGATCTTGCGGGCCGGCGCATCGTCGATCTCGGTTGCGGTTTCGGCTGGTTCGCGCGCCATGCGGCAGAAGCGGGTGCGGAAAGCGTGCTTGGCCTCGATCTTTCGCAGAACATGATCGCCCGCGCCCGGGCGGAAACCGTATCTCCGGCCGTCCGCTACGAGATCGCCGACCTCGACCGGCTGGAACTGCCCGCCGGCGCTTTCGATTTCGCCTACAGTTCGCTTGCCTTCCACTATATCGCGGATTTCGACCGGATGCTGCGCACGCTCCACGCCGCGCTGCTGCCGGGTTCGTCTTTCGTCTTCACCATCGAACACCCGCTCTACATGGCGCCGTCCCGGCCGGATTGGGCGCAGATCGACGGCCGGACGGTGTGGCCGGTCGATGGCTATCTCGTCGAAGGCCCGCGCACGACGGACTGGCTCGCCAAGGGTGTCGTCAAGCACCACCGCACGCTCGGTACGACCCTCAACGCGTTGATCGCGACCGGTTTTGCCATTCGCCATGTCGAGGAGTGGCGGCCGAGCGAAGCGCAGCTTGCGGCGCATCCGGAATGGCAGGTGGAACTCAACCGGCCGATGTTCCTGCTGATCGCCTGCGACCGGCGCTGAAACAGCGAAAAGAACGACCGGAACCCTTTACGTCGCCTCCCGCTGCGCTAGAACTATCGCAGTGGAGCAATTCGCCGGCACTACGATCAAAACGACAAGCCGGCGTTTACCGGAACGGGAGCCGTGCCCATGAAAAGACTGAACCTGCCGCTCGACGGCGCCTGCCGTTGCGGGCGCGTGAAAATCCGCATCAGCGCGCCGCCGATGCTGACCATGGCCTGCCATTGCACCGGCTGCCAGCGCATGTCGGGCAGCGCCTATTCGCTGAGTGCGGCGATCCCGACGGAGGGGTTTGCCGTCATTGCGGGCGCGCCTGTCGTCGCGGGGGCGAATGCCGAGGCCGGCCATCATTTCTGCCCGGATTGCATGACCTGGATGTTCACCCGGCCCGCCGGCTTCGACTTCTTCGTCAATGTGCGTCCGACCCTGCTGGACGAGACCGGCTGGTACAGCCCGTTCATCGAGACCTATACGAGCGAAAAGCTTGCCTGGGCGCAGACGCCTGCCGAGCACAGCTATGAAAAATATCCGCCGATGGAGGGTTACGAAAAACTGATCGGCGCCTATGCGGCAAGCGCGGCCTGAGCCGTCGCCGTTAAAGCGTTTCCGTCATTTCCGTGGGTGCCTATCCATGACCTCCGCCTTCATCGCCCATCTGCAGTCCGAGCTCGGCGCTCTCAAAACCGCGGGCCTTTACAAGGCCGAGCGGGTGATCACCTCCAGGCAGGCCGGCGAGATCGCCGTTGCCTC